>JAFXCR010000031.1 GCA_017516465.1 Ruminococcus sp. | reverse complement strand
TGTGCGTTAGCACATGGGAACGTGATTCGGGGGCACCGCTGGTGCCTTAATCGAAGTAGCCCTTTGCAGCGAGGAGTTCAGCGAGGAGAACAGCACCGCCTGCCGCACCTCTTAATGTATTGTGAGAGAGACATACAAACTTGTAGTCATACTGTGTATCTTCACGGAGACGACCGGCAGAAACAGCCATACCGCCTTCGAGATTTCTGTCAAGCTTAGCCTGAGGACGGTTATCTTCTTCAAAGTAGTGGATGAACTGCTTTGGAGCACTGGGGAGATCGAGTTCCTGAGGAGCGCCCTTGAAATCAGCCCAGAGCTGGAGGATTTCTTCTTTGGAGGGCTTCTGCTCGAAGCTTACGAATACAGCAGCTGTGTGACCGTCAGAAACGGGAACACGGAGACACTGTGTTGTGATAGAGGGAGAAGATGCCTTAACGATCTCGCCGTTTTCGATTGTTCCCCAAACCTTGAGGGGTTCCTGTTCAGATTTTTCTTCCTCGCCGCCGATGAAGGGGATGAGGTTATCAACCATTTCAGGCCATGTCTCGAAGTTCTTTCCGGCACCTGAAATTGCCTGATATGTGCAGGCAAGAACGTTCTTGATACCGAACTTCTTAAGCGGATGAAGTGCGGGAACGTAACTCTGGATTGAGCAGTTTGACTTTACTGCAATGAAGCCTCTCTTAGTGCCGAGACGCTTTCTCTGTGACTCGATGATTTCGATGTGCTCAGGGTTGATCTCCGGAACTACCATGGGAACATCAGGAGTGAATCTATGTGCGGAGTTGTTGGAAACAATAGGACATTCTGCCTTAGCGTAAGCTTCTTCAAGAGCCTTTATTTCGTCCTTTTTCATATCAACGGCACAGAAGCAGAAGTCAACCATGCCGGCAATTTTTTCGATATCAGCTGTTGCATCCATGAGGATCATATTCTTCATAGCCTCAGGCATGGGAACAGCCATCTTCCAGCGGCTTCCAGCCACTTCCTCGTAGGTCTTGCCTGCACTTCTTGGGGAAGCCGCAAGAACCTTCACATTGAACCACGGGTGATTTTCAAGCAGAGTTGCAAATCTCTGACCAACCATACCCGTTGCACCGATAATACCAACATTGAACTGTTTCATAATTAATCTCCTTTTATAAAAATTTACTGAAAATAATAAAAACCGGTTGCAAACCGGCTCATCATACGTTATAATAGAAATATTGACACCGGTACAACCCCATGCCGATAGCTCTCCATCATAAAGTATGATGACAGTCGCAGACCTGTTAAGCCTGTGACCAGAACTGAATTTACCGGAGACAGTTCTTCGGCGGAATTGCCTTTCACCGGACATCAAAGGACTGGTTATCCTCCGTCCGGATACTTTTCGCATCCGCACCTCTACCTTGTTTACTATAATATCACTTAATTCTCGATATGTCAAGAGTTTTTTTGAAATAAAGGAGAAACCTATGCAGATTTTAAAATCAGATTTCTATTACGACCTGCCGGAGGAGCTTATTGCACAGACTCCCGTCGAGCCGAGAAGCTCCTCCCGAATGATGTGTGCCGACCGCCGGACAGGTGAAATCAGCCACGACCATTTCTATAATTTATGCGAGCACCTTCGTGAAGGTGACTTGCTCGTAATGAATGATTCCCGTGTTATTCCGGCAAGACTTTACGGCGAAAAGATAGACAACGGTACTTTCATCGAATTTCTGCTGCTGGAGCAGAAGGGCGACAAGCTCTGGGAAATCATCTGCCGTCCCGGAAAAAAGGCTAAGGTCGGAACGAAATTCAGCTTCGGCAGAGGTCGTCTTATCGCTGAGGTAGTCGAGGTAAAGGATGACGGAAACAGAGTTGTCCGCTTTGAATGTGAGGGTAATTTCTTCACTGCCCTTGACGATGTCGGACAGATGCCGCTTCCGCCGTATATCACCGCAAAACTTGAGGACAAGGAACGCTATCAGACGGTCTATTCCAGAGAACTTGGTTCTGCCGCCGCACCGACAGCCGGACTTCACTTCACGCCGGAGCTTCTTGAAAAGCTTCATGGAATGGGCGTAAAAACGGCATTTGTTACACTTCATGTGGGACTGGGAACCTTCCGTCCGGTGAAGGAGGAAAACGTTCTTGAGCATAAAATGCACAGCGAGCACTATTATCTCCCGAAGGAGACAGCCGACCTCATCAACGAAACAAAGGCAAAAGGCGGACGTGTTATCGCAGTCGGAACGACCTCATGCCGTACCCTTGAAAGCGTTGCCACGTTCTATAACGAAATCGCTGAGCATGACGGATATACTGATATTTTTATTTATCCCGGCTATGAATTCAAGTGCATTGACGGTCTTATCACGAATTTCCACCTGCCGGAAAGTACGCTTATCATGCTTGTTTCGGCATTTATGGGCTACGAAAATACCATGAACGCATATAAGACAGCTGTTGAGGAAAAATACCGCTTTTTCAGCTTCGGGGATTCTATGTGTATTCTTTAAGGTGATTTTTATGAAAGAATTATTCAGCAAAGCAGAGAATCGTATATTTCTGCTGCTCCTCATAAATTCGTCATTATGCGGCGTGATGTCATGGCTGCTTGACCTCAGCGGCAGCAAGTTGTGGGACGATTTTTCGGAAGTCAGCATAGCGGCAAAGCTGATATTCGGCTTTTTCGTAATTATCTTTGAGCTGTTGGTGATGTTTGTTGTGTACGGACTGATACTGTTTGCCTTGCTGACGCTGTTTTTTGCCGTTGCTTCACGTCTTGTATACAGACAGGACGGCTCTTTATATGGTGCATACAAGGTGCTGGTGGGAATTGATAATGTGCTGTTTATCGTCATTGCAATTATATTATTCATCATAGAGCTGACGTGCTTCAGATTTCAGCCGTGGCACGCTCTTGCAGGATTGCTGACGGGAATTATCATGATAGTCTCACAGGTGAGAATTATCAGAGAAATCAGAATGATGAAAAATGATATGGGAAATGAATAAAAAGGTGATTCTATGACTGATGAAAATAAGCTCAGGAAATATACTCATGTAGGATTTGTTTTGTCCTGTGTATTCCACAGTATTCTGATTCTGATGGGAAGCTTCTGTCTGATTGTACAGGAACACTTCCCTGATTTGTCGGTTGAACTCGCAATAAATATTGATCTTTACGAAGGAACAACAAGCTTTCCTCCCATTGATATATTTATCCTTCCCCTTAATTTATTTCTTGCACTGTTTATTGCGGGAATATATGGGTATTATCCGTTATTTGTCGGAGCCGCAAGACTTGTACGCAACATCTTAATTAAGCTGTTTAAATTGAAAAATGCTGAAACCGTTGACGCTTATAAGCAGGTAAAGGATATTAATAATGAAGATTTGGTATTCATTATATTAAATATAGTTTTATCAGTAGGTTTTTTTGAACTTGGTATTTATCCTAAAATACATACAGTCGTCAATGTTTTTATGACAGCCGCTTTGTGTGTTCTGATATTTGTGAGACCTAAGATTCCAAAACCTGCAAAGACTGAAAATGACGAAAATACGGGTGAGCGACTTTAGTGTCAGCACTCCCTGCAATATATCATAAGATAAGGAGACATTATGTTTAAATTACTTAAAACTGACAATAAGGCAAGACGCGGAAGCTTCGAGACTGTTCACGGAACTTTTCAGACTCCGTGCTTCATGAACGTGGGAACCTCTGCCGCTATCAAGGGCGGAATTTCCTCTATCGACCTGAAAGGACTCAAAACGCAGGTCGAGCTGTGCAATACATATCATCTGCATCTGCGTCCCGGCGACCACATCGTGAAGCAGATGGGCGGACTTCATAAGTTCATGAACTGGGATAAGCCTATTCTCACCGACAGCGGCGGATTTCAGGTATTTTCCCTTGCAAAGCTCCGTAAAATAAAGGAGGAGGGCGTATATTTCGCCTCCCACATAGACGGTCACAGAATCTTCATGGGACCGGAGGAGAGTATGCAGATACAGTCGAATCTTGCTTCGACTATTGCTATGGCATTCGACGAGTGCATTGAAAATCCGGCACCGAGAAAGTACGTTGAAGCCTCCGTTGACCGCACGACACGCTGGCTTATCCGCTGTAAGAAGGAAATGGCACGTCTTAACAGCCTTCCCGATACAATAAACAAAAATCAGCTTCTTTTCGGTATAAATCAGGGTTCCACCTACGATGATATCCGCATAAGACACATGGAGGAAATCGCAGAGCTTGACCTTGACGGCTATGCTATCGGAGGTCTTGCAGTGGGCGAGGCTACTGAGGATATGTACCGCATAATCGACGCTGTTGAGCCATATATGCCGGTAAACAAGCCGAGATACCTTATGGGCGTGGGAACTCCCTCCAACATTATCGAGGCTGTCGCAAGAGGGGTGGATATGTTCGACTGCGTTATGCCCAGCAGAAATGCACGTCATGCGACTGTTTTCACATGGAGCGGTATCATGCACCTCGGAAACAAGTGCTATGAGACTGATCCCAGACCGGTTGACGAGCAGTGCGATTGTCCGACCTGCCGTAATTTCAGCCGTGCGTATATCCGTCACCTGTTCAAGGCAAACGAACAGCTTGCCGGACGTCTTGCGGTTCAGCACAATCTTTATTTCTACAATACGCTTACGGAGAAGATCCGTGAGGCGATAGACGAGGACAGATTTGAGGAGTTCCGCAGTAAGTATTCGGTACTCCTTGCAACGAGAATTTGAGGTGGTCTGATGATAACAGCAATTTTTGATCTTGACGGAACTCTTGCCGATACGCTGGAAGATCTTGCCGACGCAGTAAACTACGGACTGAGAGTTCTCGGATGTCCGCCCCGTCCTCTGGAAAGCTTCAAACAGATGGTCGGAGACGGTGCACCCACGCTCTGCTGGAGAGCCTTGCCGGACGACAGAAAAGAGCTTGCTGACGAGCTTTACAAGGGTTTCAGCAGCGAGTATGAAAGTCGTCATCTCAACAAATCACGGCTCTATGACGGAATCAGCGAGACAGTAGCAGCTCTCAGGGATGCCGGAGTCACGCTTGCAGTCGCTACGAACAAGCCGCATGACGCCGCAGTCAAGATAATAGCCGGACTTCTTCCTGACGCCGGATTCATTACCGTTCTCGGAAGCTGTCGCGAAAGACCGAAAAAGCCGGATCCGACGATTATAAGAGAAATTCTTGCCGGACTTCCGGCAGAGGACAATACCGTATACATGATAGGCGACAGCAATGTGGATGTCCGCACAGCTAAAAATGCCGGAATAATCTCCATAGGATGTGCGTGGGGATTCCGCGGAAGTGCGGAGCTTATCGCCGAAAATGCCGATTACATTGCAGAAAAGCCGCAGGATATCGCAGATATCATACTCGGACGGGAGGGCTGATTATGGCGGGAAGAAAAAAATCTGCCTCTCCGGAGGTCTACACCGAGGAACAGCTCCGGATTATAGAGAAGCATATCAGTGATAATTTCGGAACCGTAAGCAATTTCTATCAGAATACGGATGAACAGCTTCTTAAGCTCAGTATAAACGTGATTCCTGCGAGCCGGAAAAAGCTCTATGTTACGCTTGTTACATCGGGAATGGGGGCTCATGTCATGAAAACAAAGGATAAGAAGGGCGGAAAATACGAAAACCGTGCTGAGCTTGTCCTCTTTATGCCGCCGTACTGGAAACCGGATGACGAGAACGACGACAATTTCTGGCCGGTGCATCTGCTTGACCTTATCGCAAATTTCGCTTCGGAAAAGACAACATGGCTCAGCTGGGGACATACAATCGACTACGGAAAGAGCTTTGAAGAGCAGTCCGGATTCCGTGGAGTCATTCTCATAATGTCGGATTCCGGAAAGGAATCACGCTACTGCGATATTTCAGACAGCGAGAAGGTTACGTTTTATCAAGTAGTACCGCTTTTTGAGAGAGAACTCAGATTCGCTGTAAAGAACGGCTCTGCGGCTCTTGTCGCACGAATGGGCGATGATGTGAAGAATGCTGCTGATCCGGACAGAAAGCCGTATGTTCCCGATAATTTTGAGGATATCCTCGATACAGTGGAGGAACACTCCGGAAAGATCGAGGACAAGGAGCTTGATCTGCCGGAAATCAACGGAGCCAATCATATATCAGCCTTTCTTCTCTGGATGATACTTCACGATATGATAAACGAGGAATTCTTGGAGTACTTCGGGGAGGAGCTTGACCAGATAAGAAACGGCTCCCTTGACGTGCGGAGCTTCCTTGTGAAATCGCTTGACGGAGAGCTGAATAAGGAGCTTTTCACTGACGAGGGCAGGAGATTTTCCGGATATTACTACGATTTTTACAGCGACGGCGATTATCCGTGCTACCCCTCTGATGTGGACAGTATGGCACTTGATTTCTTCGGCGAGGAACGCTACAACTGCGAGGAATTTCAGGATGAAGCGTATCTTTTTGTTCCGTATAACGAGGAATATCACAGACGTATGTCGGAATATATCGACAAGGCATACAACAGATTTAATTCTTAATGCGTAATGCGTAATGCGTAATTATTGTGTCCCTGACGGGACATATTTAAAATATTATACCGGAAATTATATGACGCATAACGCAAAATATCTGGAATAATAATGGCAACCGTAAAAATAAGCGGTTGCCATTTTAATTTATTTCATCAGAGAAGACGATACAATAATTACGCATTATTTTGATTTCTATCGTATGCGATAGCAGACTGCCGCCTTGTACAGAGTGAGTGCGAAGCACGGAAACGTGTATCGGGGGTACCGCTGGTACCAATTACGAATTACGCATTATTAGGTATTGACAAATATTAAGATTTGTTGTACAATATATAATATGTATTTATGGAAATATATCAAAACATGAAAAGGCGGTATACAAATGGGCTTATTCAAAGGAATTTTCGGTGCTAACGGTTACAGCAACAGAGAACTGAAGCGTATCGAACCTATTAAAAATAAAGTACTTGCACTTGAGGAGGAGTACGGAAATCTTTCCGACGCTGAACTCAAGGCAAAAACTCAGGAATTCAAGGACAGGCTTGAGAACGGCGAAACTCTCGACGATATCCTCCCTGAGGCTCTTGCCACAGTAAGAGAGGCTGCATGGAGAGTTCTCGAAAAGAAGCCTTACCCCGTTCAGATTATCGGTGCTATCGTTCTTCATCAGGGACGTATCGCTGAAATGAAAACAGGTGAAGGTAAAACTCTCGTTGCTTGTGTTGCTTCCTACCTCAATGCACTTTCAGGTCTCGGCGTTCACGTTGTAACTGTAAACGATTACCTCGCAAAGACTCAGGCTGAAGAAATGGGTAAGGTTCACCGCTGGCTCGGTCTTACAGTCGGATGTATCCTTCACGGTCTCACCAACGAGCAGAGACGTGCGGCATACAGATGTGATGTTACATACGCTACAAATAACGAGCTTGGCTTCGACTATCTCCGTGACAACATGGTTACTCACAAAGAGGACAGAGTTCAGCGTGCTCCAAACTTCGCTATCGTGGACGAGGTTGACTCCATCCTTATCGACGAAGCACGTACACCTCTTATTATTTCCGGACGAGGCGACAAGTCTACCGATCTCTACGCTATCGTTGACCGTTTTGCAAAGACCCTGACTCCTACAACTGTCGTTGAAATGGACGACAAGGCAGATCAGGACGCTCTCAACGAAACTGCTGACTATATCATCGACGAAAAGGCAAAGACAGCTACTATTACACAGCGTGGTGTAAAGAAGGCTGAGGCTGCATTCAATGTCGAGAACCTTATGGATCCCGATAATATGACGCTCCTGCACCATATCAATCAGGCTATCAAGGCTAACGGAACTATGAAGAACGATATCGACTACGTTGTAAAGGACGGCGAAATTGTTATCGTTGACGAGTTCACAGGACGTCTTATGATGGGACGCCGCTTCAATGACGGTCTCCATCAGGCTATCGAAGCAAAGGAAGGCGTAAAGATCAAGAGCGAATCAAAGACTCTTGCTACAATCACCTTCCAGAACTTCTTCCGTCTCTATACAAAGCTCTCCGGTATGACCGGTACAGCTATGACTGAAGAAGCAGAATTCAAGGAAATCTACAAGCTTGACGTTATCTCAATTCCTACAAACAAGCCTGTTATCAGAATCGACCATAACGATCAGGTATTCAGCTCTGAAAAGGGTAAGTATTCCGCAATTATCGACAAGATCATCGAGTGCCACGACAAGGGACAGCCTATCCTCGTTGGTACCGTTTCAATCGAAAAATCTGAGCTTCTCTCCGCAATGCTCAAGAGAAAGGGCGTAAAGCACGAGGTTCTCAACGCTAAGCATCACGCAAAGGAAGCTGAAATCGTTGCTCAGGCAGGTAAGTACGGTGCCGTAACTATCGCAACCAACATGGCTGGACGTGGTACCGATATCATGCTCGGCGGTAACGCTGAATTCCTTGCAAGAGCTGAAATGAGAAAGCGTGAAATCCCTGAAGAAATCATCACTGAGGCTATCGGCTTCGCTGATACCGATAATCAGGAAATCCTTGACGCAAGAAAGCTCTACCGTGAGCTTTACAATAAGTATAACGAAGAAGTAAAAGAAAAGGCTGTCAAGGTAAAGGAAGCCGGCGGTCTCTACATCCTCGGTACTGAGCGTCATGAGTCAAGACGTATCGACAATCAGCTCCGCGGACGTTCAGGACGTCAGGGTGATGAGGGCGAAAGCTGCTTCTTCCTCTCCGTTGAGGACGATCTTATGCGAATCTTCGCCGGTGAGCGTCTTGAAAATATGATGAGAACTCTCAACGTTGACGAGACTATGCCTATCGAAAGCAAGCTCCTCACAAAGATCATCGAATCCTCACAGAAGAAGGTTGAAGGCAACAACTTCAGCATCAGAAAGAACGTCCTCAACTACGACGACGTTATGAATACACAGCGTGAGATTATCTACAAGCAGAGATCACAGGTTCTTGACGGCGAGGATCTCCACGAAAGCATCCTCAAGATGATGGAGGATCTCATTGTTACTACTGTTGATACTTACCTCGTTGACGAGACTGTCAAGGAGGAATGGAATATCGCAGGTCTAAAGGAACATTTCAACGGCTGGCTTCTCGGACCTGAGGATCTTGACTTTTCTGAGGACGAAATCGAGGATGTCACAAAGGAAGATATCGTTGAGGCTCTCAGCCAGAAGGCAGGCGAACTCTATCAGGCTAAGGAAGAAGAATACGGCGAGGAAATTATGCGTGAGCTTGAACGTGTAATTCTTCTTAAGGTTGTTGATACAAAGTGGATGGCTCACATTGACGACATGGAAGAACTCAAGAGGGGTATCGGTTTGCGTTCCTACGGTCAGAAGAATCCTGTTATTGAGTATCGTTTCGAGGGCTTTGAGATGTTTGATGCAATGGTTGAGGCTATCCGTGAGGATACAATCCATATGCTCCTTACCGTAAAGGTGAGAAAGGACGCTATGCCGGAACGTGAACAGGTTGCAAAGCCTGACGCTCCCAATGCCGGTGCAGGCGACGGAAGCTTTGGAAATCAGGCTAAGGCAAAGAAGATAAAGGATAATGATCCATGTCCGTGCGGAAGCGGCAAGAAGTACAAGAAGTGCTGCAAGGCTAAGGATATCGAAGAAGGAAATGCGTGATTTCCGTATACAAATTGTATAAATAATTATGACAGGCGGATTCAGGGAGTGTTGACACTAAAATAATACACAGATTTTCGTGCAGATATTTTACGCAGACAAGGCGAAAAATTGCAGGCATACTGACGTATGTCGGGATTTTTCAACGCAGGATGCGTGAATTCTGCCGAAAAGACGTGTTGTTAGGCTTTGTGTCAGCACGCCCTGACTTCCGCCTGTTCTTGCAGGAAGGTGAAATAATGAAAAAGTATGTTATTTTTCTGATTGCTTTGGCGGCATTGTCAGGATGCTCAGACAATGAGGATTCCGATGTTTCTGACGCTCCGGCTGAAACGACAGTATCTGAAGCGACTACAACAGAAGTCTCTGTTCCGGAGGAAACGACAGCTCCCGAAGTCACCACAACTACGGCTGAAATTCCGGAGGAAACGACTGCGGAAATTACCACGACTGCGGCTGAAATTCCGGAGGAGATAACGATTCCGGCAGTCGAAAAGAATGGATATACTTACAGAGTGGAAAGTGACGGAGTTGTGTGCGTCAGCGGCGGAATTGATGTCGAGAAGCTTTATACTGACTGTACAGAGCTTCTGAGACTTGCTGAGGCTTACGGCGAAGATCCGGCAGAGCTTCTTACTATTGAGGACTTCGATTTCGACGGCTATGATGATGTATTCGTGCCGGAAACTATCGGAACGCCTAATGTTCCGGGGAAGTACTTTCGTCAGGTTCCGGAGGCAAATTCGTACTATTTCGGGGAATGGGATGAGCTGAACGGTATCGGTTTTCTGCTGAATACCGACAGTGTGAATGAAAGGCTTACCTTCTATTCAAAGGGAAGTGCCGTGGAACACGAGCAGGTTGTCTACGAGTGGGAGGGCAGTGCGATTGTGCCTGTTTCCCGTGAGCTTCAGTATATGCAGGAAACTGAAATCTTCATAGATTCATATGAATATGACGGCGGAAAAGAGATTCTTACCGGAAGAAAGCGTGTTTTACTCGGAGAAAATAACGAATGGCTCGGAACGGAGGATGTTCCGCTGACGGACTGATCCGGAGAAAGGAAATAAAGAATATGTCGGGATACAGTGCATTTGCGAGATTTTACGACAAGCTGACGGCGAATATCGACTACCGTAAGCGGGGAGAATATTTCAATGAGATAATAAAAAAATTCAAGGTGACAAAGGAGAATATCCTCCTTGATCTTGCCTGCGGAACAGGCAGTATTTCAGAGGTTATGGCTGGTCTCGGCTACGATGTCGTGGGAGTTGACAACTCCGAAGAAATGCTCGGAATCGCCATGGAAAAGAAGTTTGAAAGCGGAAGCAGTGTGCAGTATCTATGTCAGGATATGTGCCGGCTTGATATGTTCGGCACGGTGGATGTGACAATCTGTGCTCTTGACAGCATCAATCACCTGCCGTCAATCGGGGATGTCCGCAGAGTTTTCGAGGGTGTGGCTTTCTTCTCAGAGCAGGACGGACTCTTCATTTTTGATGTGAATACGCTCTACAAGCACAGGAAAATCCTTGCTGACAATACGTTTACCTATGAAGCGGAGGGAATCTACTGCGTCTGGGAAAACACGCTGAACAGGGAAACTGACGAGGTGCGTATGAATCTTGAATTCTTTGAGGAACTTGAAAACGGTCTGTATGAGAGAAGTTCCGACAGCTTTTCGGAGAAGGCTTACAGCGAGGAGGAGCTTGAAAAGCTTCTTGCGGAGACAGGCTTTGAGCTGCTTGGAAAGTACGGCGATGATACTTTTGAGGCTCCGGCTGAAAATACTCAGCGTATAGTATATGCGGCGAGATGTATCAGAAACGGGCAGCGTTAGGCACCAGCGGTGCCCCCGAAACACGTTCCCATGTGCTGACGCACATTCCTCTGTACGGAGCGATACTTGCCATTCGCTCGAGGGAACAAATTTTTATGCCGGACATTTTATATTAAACCAGCGGTGCCGCAGCGTGACGC
>JAFXCR010000030.1 GCA_017516465.1 Ruminococcus sp. | reverse complement strand
GAGCCTGTCCCCTCTGGCAGCATAGCTGCCATCTCCCCACTTAGTGGGGAGTAATCCTCAAACTCCTTTCCTAAAACTTTCAGTATTAAATTTCCGCCTGACATATCACACTCAGAAAATATAATCAAGATTTCTTATTTACTTGATTAGTGTGATATGTCAGGCGGAAATTTTAGTATTAAAAGTCTTTGGAAGGGGATTCAGGGGAAACCTTTCCTCAGAAAGGTTTCCCCTGATAAATACATATAAACTCTCATAAAAGTACTACTATAACTGAACAGTGTTGTTTTATTCTATTTTTTTTGCAAGGAACTGAGCGGCTGCGTTTATCAGACTTTTCTGCAAGTCGGTGATTTCTCTGCATTTTTCTGTACTGAGGAACACAACAGCGCCGGAGACATCGCCGGCAGTTATGATAGGAACAGCCGCAATAGCGGTATGCTTTGAGCCTTCAGCGGGAAAGAAATTATTGCTGTCGCCATTGGGGCAGAAATACTGTCCGCGGCTTTCCATGAGTTCTTCCAGCTGACCGGTGACACGTCTTTCAAGAAGTTCTTTTTTTGGAACACCGGAGCTTGCCACTGCATGATCCTTGTCGAATATCACAACGGGACATCCGGCAATTTTGTTCATGATATCTGCTACATAGCAAGCGTTTTCGCTCATTTCGCTTATAGCAGAATATTTCTTGAAGATTACTTCACCGTCGTTGTTTGTGTATATTTCAAGTGGGTCGCCCTCACGGATACGCATAGTACGTCGGATTTCTTTCGGGATTACAACACGACCAAGGTCGTCGATTCTTCTTACAATACCAGTTGCTTTCATAGTTAACCTCCGCAATAAAAATTTGATTGCGGTGTTATTATTTGCCGATTAAGCTGAAATATTCCATATAAAAATATCCAAATTTTTCTTAAATAATGATTCGGGAGTATTCTGGGTGATGCTATGCAGAGATTTTCAAATGCTGAATAATCAGTCAGATAAATTGGGATTTACATTATAATTTCAGATTGATAATACTGCTCTTGAAACCGTATTTGCTCCAGTATTTCCTCTTTGTTAAATGAAGCTTTAACTGGACATACCACCCATTTTTCTTCTACATCATTAAATCTATGAACTATTGCTATTATTTTACCAGTGAATTTGTCAACTGGTTTATTTACGCCTAAAATGTAAGCATCTTGCTCCTCGCCGTCGGGAGCAATAATTCCTTCGATATATCCGTAATTAATAGGATAATACATATTCTTGTATTCAGGGTGATAGCTTCCAAGCGGTCTATCGACTGTAACTGTTACAATATCGCCAATCATTTTATGCCATGTTTTGTCAACAACATCTATCAGCACAGCTCTGCATGGCGAACCATCCGCACCGGATAAATTTAGCGGTGCAGCATTTAAAAGATAGACACCCTCTGAAACTTTTGCCAGACGAATTCCTTCAAGCAGGACAACATTTGCGGTCAGAAGTATCAGATGCACTTCCATGGGGGCATTTTTCGGACCGACAGTCTGTGATTCATTTCCCAGAAGTAAAATTTCCTCAGAGGCAAATATTTTCGCGGCTTCCGGAGAAACTTCTGCGTCACCCTTTATCAGAATTCTTTTGGCTGCTTCCGAGTTCTGTTTTTTTGCTTTTTCGATCATTTCCGCAGCATCATCACCGGAGACAATTCCATGATGTTCTGTCACATAAGCCATTCCCACAAACGACTCTAAGTTTATAGCATCCACAGTTTTTCCGTCTTTAATAAAATGAAATGGTGCATCTATATGTGTACCGTTGTGGGCGCACATACTGAATTCTGTAAGATTATACAAGTCGTCGTTTTTCATTGAATTAAGCGTCTTTTTTTCAGGTATCGGATCGCCCGGATATACACGACAGCTGAAAACTTCCTGTGAAATATCGTAGATTTTCATTGTAAAATTCTCCACTTCAGAATTATTTATACCTTTGATTTATTATACCATATATCCGTAGAAGAAGCAAGCTCTGTGATATGTTGACTTGACAAAAAATTTGTGGTATAATTAAGAATAAAAAAGGAGGGATATTATGATCACAGACTGCTATGATATCAAAACAGAACCTGTTATCAATCTCAAGGTTTTTTACGGAGAACCAAAGCACATTACAGATATATGTCTTATTATATTTTCAATAGATATATATAATTATCTTCTCAATACATATCAATGTGAAAAGATAGGCGTTATGGGATCTTGCAACGGAGATATTTCTATCTATAAATTGAATTATAAAGGCAGAGATATCGCTTTTTATTTAACAGGTATCGGTTCTGCAATTGCGTCAGCTTTTTGTTATGAAGCCTATTGGCAGACAGGTGCTACAAAGTTCATTATGTTTGGTTCATGCGGAAGTCTCGACAGAGAGCAGACAGAAGGCAGATTTATTATTCCGACAGAAAGCTATCGTGGAGAAGGATGCTCATACTACTATGCGAAGCCTGCAGATTATATTGAAATTAAAAACAGTAAGAAATTATCTGCAATATTTGAAAAATTAAACATACCCTATGTATTGGGCAAAGTCTGGACTACGGATTCTATGCTCAGAGAAACCATAGGACTTGTTGAAAATCGCAGAGAAGAAGGCTGTATTGCAGTTGAAATGGAATTGGCAGGAGTGCAGGCTTTGTGTGATTTCTACGGCTTGGAGCTTTATGATTTTCTTGAAGCAGGCGATGTGCTGGAATCAAGCGGTTATGACATTGAAGGTCTTCACGGAGCAAATCATAATCTGGGTAAATTATATATTGCACTTGAAACAGCATTGTTTTTATAATAAAAAAGCCTCCCCATTCTGAAT
This sequence comes from Ruminococcus sp., assembly GCA_017516465.1. Taxonomy (GTDB): domain Bacteria; phylum Bacillota; class Clostridia; order Oscillospirales; family Ruminococcaceae; genus Ruminococcus. The sequence continues at coordinate 101,514 of JAFXCR010000030.1, read as the reverse complement.
GGAGAGGTTTTTTGTTATCTGCAAATATTTCTGTATTGTCATGCTTTGATGTCAGATAAAAGTGATATAAGAAGGCTTTTATGCGGCTTAACCCTTGCAGTCAGAGGGGGAAAAAACTAAAATTCCATAAATTACTCCCCAAGTATTTCAATTGTTTTATCATCTTCAATACCACGACAGAATTTGTCCAGCACCTGCTGAAAGAGATCTTGTTCAGGTACGGCTTGTTTAAAGAGCGTCATACAGGAACGAACCTTATACGCATCGGGGTACCCGAATACTGCCATTGGGTCATCATTATCAATATCAAGAAGTACGCTTGTAATTTCTGTCAATCTCTGACCAAGTATGGGATGTTCATAATAATCTCTTGCTTCTTCAATATCCTTAATTGAGAAATACACAGAAACATTGCTGAATCCCAATCCCTTAATCTGTGGAAAAACATACCATATCCAGTGAGATGTCTTTTGTCCCTGCTTCATTTCATCTAAAGCAGTCTGATATGTTTCTCCGTGACTGTAACCAAATTCCTGAGCGTCAATGAATTTCTGCAAATCGGTCATTCGCAGTTCGATTCCAAGAACACCGTACTGTTTCTGTTTTTCACGGGGATAATATTCGTCCATATGGTTGGGATCAGGTGTATCTGAAGAAGCATAGCCAATTTTCTCTTTCGGAAGTGCAGAATAAAGCTCCTGAAACGAATCAAAACGGTGAAGTGCTGTTACTTTTGTCTGGATTTTTTCATCGGGATTTCCAATCAGACTGAACTCGATAAAATCTCCGACCTGCACTTGCTGTCGTTTTTCGTCATTGAGACGAAGCTCTATCGTCTTGCTGCCGTTCTTGATTTTCATGAACGGCGATTCTTTTAATTTCATATAATGCAGCATAAATTATCATACTCCTTATTTCTGTGTTTTTTTCCATGGACGATTGCCATTTGTCCATCCTTTTGCTTTCCAGTATTCAACATCAGCAGGATTAAAGCCCTTTTTCTGCATTGCTGACATAGCAGTAAAGAATGCTTTTGTTTTAATATCAGGTTTTACTTTGCCAACTTTTTTAGTAATTTTTTCAGCAATACGGGTTGTCTTTTTATCAATTTTTGATTTTATAGCAGGTTTGACCATTTCCCACCGTGTTTCCATAACTGCAACACCGAGTCTGTATGTCCTTGCAATTCCCCAGAAAAACGTGCTGTCAGCCATATCTTTTATTGTGCTTTTCATTCCTGCACCTGCGGCAGTTGAAATACATACAGCTTGTTTTGCAAACATCTTTTCTTCGGGGCGATGTACTAAAAATCTGTATCCATAATGGTCTAAGAACGCTTTCATAGCTCCTGTCGGGTGCATTACATAAACGGGACTTGCAAGAATAATAACGTCAGCATTATCAATAGCTTCGGTTATTGGTCTGAGCTTTTCGTAATCGGGACATTTTGTTTCATCTGTAAAACAAGCTGTACAGCCTTTGCAGAAGCAGTCTAAATCCTTTGGTAGAAAAAATTCCGTAACCTCTCCGTTCAGTTTATCGCAGAGCTGTCTGGCGATATTGTATGTAGAACCTTTGTGGCTTTGCCCGTATATTACTGTAATTTTCATAAATGGTCTCCTTTGCTGTAAAGTCTTACGAATTGCCTGATATGCTGTTCAAGCAGTGCTGTTAATTCTTTTTCCCGTTCAGGTTCTCTGTCACACATTGTAAGCAGCATATAGATAGGAGAATGAAATTGAAGTGCCATTATCTGCGGATTATTACCTTTCAGTATGCCTCTTTCACATAGTAGAGAAAATATTCCACTTTGATATTTCAATGAATCATCAATATACTGCTTTGTGAAAAGCTCTGCAAGTTCGGGAGTATGAAATTGTTCAATAGTAAGCATTTTACGGAATTTCTGCGTATATCCGTCGTGAAGAAAAAAACTGAACAGGCTAAAACCCATTTTAACAAGTCCATCCTCCGAAGCAGCTGAGAACACCTCTGCATCAGACATAGCGTTGTTGCCGTCGATGCTGAGCGTAGCTGCTTGCCTGTTATAATTTTTTTTCATTTCTTCAATAATTGCATTGAAAATATCACGCTTGCTTTTGTAGTGTTTATAAAGTGAGGGGGCTTTTATACCTACTGCTTCTGCAATTTCAGCAACAAACACATTTGCGTAGCCTTTTTCAGAAAATAAATCAAGTGCCGCATCAAGTATTTTTTTCTTCGTATTCATGAGAATCTCCTTTGGCTAATTGTGATTAGCTTTATTTATATTATAAGCTAATTCGAGTTAGCTGTCAATGGCTTTCCTGAAATAATATCGTATTTTTTAAATGATACAAAGAATAGTTGTTTTTTTACAAGATTTATGGTATAATTAACATAATAAATTCAGACTTATGGAGGTAATCAAAATGTTTTTATCTGAATACTGCGATGTGAATTACAATGATACACATAATGTTGTATTTGTAAGATGGAAAAAATTCTGTTGTAACGATGATTATAGAAAGCCTTTGGAATATGCTTTGGAAATAATAAAAAAATACAGATGCGATTATTGTGCTGACACAAGAAACGGATTCGAGAACATTCCCGAAGATACTCAATGGGTAGCGGAATTCTTTATGCCCACAGCAGCAGAATATGGTTGTAAATGTATATATTTTATAATTGATAAGAACAATTCCTTGAAAGAGGAATTGGAAGGTCAGGCAAGTGACTCCTCAGATAAGCTTGAATTCAGGTATATTTATAATCTTGAAGAAATCGAAAAATAATACAGAAAAAGATTAATTTGCAAAGATGGAAATAAAAGAAATCAAAGAGAACAAAAAGCAATTTCTTCCGCTGCTTCTGCTTGCTGATGAGCAGGAAGATATGATAGACCGATACATTGACAAAGGCACGTTGTATGTGCTTGACGATAACGGCATCAAGTGCGAATGTGTTGTAACTGACGAGGGCAACGGTATTCTTGAAATCAAAAATATTGCAACGTATCCCGAATTTCAGGGCAGAGGCTATGCTAAAAAGCTGATTGAATATATTGCTGAAAAATATAATGACAGATATTCCGTTTTGCAAGTGGGAACAGGCGACAGTCCTATGACGGTTCCCTTTTACGAGAAATGCGGTTTTGTGCGTTCACACAGCATACCGAATTTCTTTACCGATAACTACGACCATCCGATTTTTGAATGTGGTGTTCAGCTTGTTGATATGGTTTATCTGCAAAAAAATATAAATCAGAGGTGATAATATGAACAGACCATACATAATCTGCCATATGGTTACTTCCATAGACGGCAAGGTTACAGGAGATTTCTTGTTTAAGCCACAGTGTGCCGCAGCTACGGAAATTTACTACGATATAAACAGAAAGCTTCAGTCAAACGGATTTATCTGCGGACGTGTCACTATGGAGGGAAGTTTTACCCAGGGATATTATCCCGACCTTTCACAGTATGCTCCCGTCAAGCACGGGCACGGCTTTAAAATGGACTTTATACTTGACGATATGTCAGGATTTTACGCTGTTGCTTTTGATCCCAAAGGCAAGCTTGGCTGGAAGTCAAACAGAATTATCGATCCTGACGGAGATCCGGGATATGATAAGGCTCAGATTATCGAGGTGCTTACTGAACAGGCTGACGAGCGATATCTCGGCTATCTTGAGGCTATGGAAATACCGTATATTTTTGCTGGTGAAACCGAGATTGATGTTGAGTTTGCACTCTTGAAGCTGAAAAATATTATTGGCTGTGAAACTCTGCTTCTTGAGGGGGGAAGCATTATAAACGGAGCATTTCAGCGTGCCGATGTCATCGACGAGCTTAGTCTTGTTGTTGCTCCTGTTATCGCAGACAAGGACGATAAACCGCTTTTCACAGACAGTGTGTTCTCGGATTTTGAGCTTGTAAAGGCTGAAAACATCGGTGGAAATGTGGTTATGAATTATAAAAGAAAATTTAAAGAGGAGGGCTTACTATGAGCAAAAAACTGACAGCATATTTTTCTGCAAGCGGTGTAACCGCAAAGGCTGCAAGGTTACTTTCCGAGGCGGTGGGAACTGACATTTTTGAAATCAAACCTGCTGTTCCCTACACTGACACTGACCTTGACTGGCAGAATAAAAATTCACGAAGCTCTGTTGAAATGAGCAATCTTTCATTCCGTCCTGAAATCGCTGAAAAGCTTGCGGATATGGACGAGTATGACACCATTTTTGTTGGATTTCCTATCTGGTGGTATATTGCTCCCACAATAATCAATACTTTCCTTGAAAGCTATGATTTTTCGGGAAAGAAAATCGTTCTTTTTGCAACCTCAGGCGGAAGCGGTTTCGGCAGGACTGCTGAAAAGCTTGCTGACAGCTGTAAGGGTGCTGAGCTTATTACAGGTAAGCTCCTCAACGGCAGAATCGATAAGGACGAGCTTGCAAAGTGGGCAAGTGAGTTTTGATACTGTAAAAATGAACAGCTGTAAAAGCTGTATCAATATAAGGAGGCATCGTTATGTGTGGACTGTTATCCAATTAAAAATACAATAATTGGAGGTAAAAATGAATTATAATATCAGAAAAATCCGTGAGGACGAATATAAACTTTTGGACGACTTTATCTACGAGGCAATTTTTATTCCTGAGGGTGTAGAGCCTCCGCCGAAATCAATCATAAATCAGCCCGATTTACAGGTCTATATCAGCAATTTCGGAAAAGAAAAGGATGATATATGTTTTGTCGCAGAAGCTGACGGCAAGGTAGTCGGTGCAGTATGGGTGCGTGATATGAATGATTACGGACATATAGCTGACGGTGTACCGTCCTTTGCAATTTCACTTTATAAGGAGTATCGCAATTCCGGCATAGGTACAAGTCTTATGGAAACTATGCTCAGAGAACTGAAAAACAGGGGATATGAGAGGACTTCCCTTGCCGTTCAGAAAGCGAATTACGCTGTAAGGATGTATAAGAAAGTCGGGTTTGAGATCGTTGATGAAAACGATGAAGAATACATTATGGTCTGTGAATTGAAGTCTGTATAAATAAAAAGCCACATCTGAATTACGCAGATGTGGCTTTGAATTATTTGACTTTTTCGCTGTTTTCCCAGTCCTGAAGCTGCCATCTGCCGCTTTCAAACTGGTGAAGATCACAGTCATAATATACACGGGAATCAGGAGCGTTTTCCTTAGTAGGAACAGACACACAGTTGAAGGTTTTGCCGTCAGTAAATACATATATATCTGCGGAAGCATCGCCTTCACCGCCGCCGCCGTAGAAATCAAAATCGTATTTATAGCTTTCACCGAAGTATTCTTCAGCTATTCCGATGGCTTTTTTCTTGTTGTCTGCGTCGTTTTTTTTCTTTTCTTCCTGTGATTTGCAGCTGCTTAGTGAAATCAGCAGTCCGGCACTTAAAACAGCAAATAGTATGTTTGAAAATCTTTTCATAATCAGTTCCTTTTTTATCAGTGTTCAGTTGTAAGACATACTTTTGCGAAAAATCCCTGTCTTTTGAGATCATCACAGCATTTATGAGCAGTATCGTTGTTGGTGAAAAGTCCGAAAACAGCAGAACCGCTTCCGGTCATAACAGCAGAGAGTGCTCCCATTGACTTCATGGTATTCTTTATCTGTGAGACTTCATCAAGGTCAATTGCGTCTTCAAAGAGATTTCCGAAATATCTGTAAGCGTTATCGGGATCATTTCTTATAATCTCAGCAAGCTTTTCTGCGTCCGGATGAACAGGAGATTCAAGCCCGTCCACAGCCTTGTAAGCCTGTGCAGTTGAAACTCCCTGAACGCCCTTTGCAATAACGAGGATTTTTCCGGAATAGTCAGGCAGAGTAATGATTTCCTCGCCGATACCGGATACATAGGCAGTTCCGCCGGTGAAGAAAAACGGAACATCTGCACCGATTTTCTTGCCGATAGCTTCAAGAGCCGGAATATCAAGTCCTGCACCCGTGAGTTCGTTAAGACATCTGATAACAGCGGCGGCATCGGTACTTCCTCCTCCCATGCCAGCCTGAGAGGGGATTACCTTGTTTATGATGATATCACATCCCTTGCCGGAGCCGATCGTATCAAGGAAAAGACGTGCCGCTTTGTATGCGATATTTTTTTCGCCGCTGGGAACAGGATCAGCCTGTGCGAATTCTTCCGGCAGAATGCAGCTTACATTTATTTCACCAGAATCGTTCAGCTCCACGCTGACATCATCGTAAAGTCCGACTGTCTGGAATACGCTTTTTATTGAGTGATAGCCATTTTCGAGGATACCGCATACATCGAGAGCAAGATTTATTTTTGCAGGAGCTTTAATTTTCATGATGTTCACCATTCAGCTTTTTAAGGAATCTTTCAATACGGTTCATAGCTTCCATGAGGTGTTTGAGAGAGTATGCGTAGGAGATTCTGATATATCCTTCTCCGCTGTCGCCAAAAGCATTTCCGGGAACAGTTGCAACTTTTTCCTCAAAGAGAAGACGCTCACAGAATTCTTCACTGGAAAGTCCGGTGCTTTTAATGCAAGGGAATACATAGAAAGCACCCTCGGGATTAAAGCAAGTCAGTCCAAGACGATTGAATTCGTTTACAAGATAACGTCGTCTGATGTTGTATTCATTAACCATTTTCTGAACCTCTCTGTCGCATGATTCAAGAGCTTCAATAGCGGCATTCTGACTTATATAGGGACTGCACATGATTCCGTACTGATGGATTTTTGAAATCTGCGTAACAACAGGCTCAGGGGCGGCAACATATCCGAGTCTCCATCCTGTCATTGCGTAAGCTTTTGAGAAGCCATTGACATAGATAGTACGCTCTGCCATTCCATCCATTTCAATGATAGAGTAGTGCTTTCTGCCGTATGTAAGCTCGGAGTAAATTTCATCGGAGAGAACCATGATATCCGTATTTCTGAGGAATTCCGCAATAGGTTCGAGATCTTCCTTTGTCATGATAGCTCCGGTAGGATTATTCGGGAAGGGGATGATAATAAGCTTTGTCCTGTCAGTTACCTTGTCCTTGAAATCCTCTAAAGTCAGCTTGAAGTTGTTTTCAAGCCTTGTCGGAACGGAAACAGGAACACCTCCGGCAAGCTCAACAAGAGGAGCATAGCACACGAAGCAGGGTTCAACTACAAGAACCTCATCACCGGGATCGATAAGACCTCTGAGAGCGAGATCGATAGCCTCAGATCCACCGACAGTGATAAGAATTTCATCCTCAGGGCAGTATTTTACACCATGCTTTTTTTCGATATTGCGGCTTACAGCCTCTCTGAGAGGAGCAATACCCTTATTCGGACCATAAATGACGTGCTTTCTTTCAAGAACCTGAATAGCGGCCTTGCGGATTACCCATGGAGTAGAAAAGTCTGGTTCGCCAACACCGAGACTGATAACGCCTTCCATAGTGCCGGCAATATCGAAGAATTTTCGTATACCAGAGGGCTTTATGCTTTTTACTTTATCAGACAGTACCTTATCGTAATCAATCACTATTAACCCAGACCCCTTTCGTCCGGCTCTTCTCCGTCAATGAAGATGCCTTTTTCCTTGTATTTTTTGAGAATAAAGTGTGTAGATGCAGAGAGAACGCCCTCAATAGTAGAAAGTCTTTCTGAAATAAAGAGAGCTACATCCTTGAGGTTATTTCCCTTTACTTCAACTGCGAGATCGTATGCACCTGACATAAGGCTTACGCTTTCAACCTCATCGTACATCATTATAGTCTTGGCGATAACATCGAAGCCGCAGTCACGCTGGGGAGTTACCTTAAGCTGAATTGTTGCATATACTATTGAGCTGTCATATTTTTCGTCATCCACGATAACGCTGTATCCCTTGATAATGCCTTCGTCTTCAAGCTTTTTTATTTTCTTTCCGGCTTCTTCGGGAGATATACCGAGGATTTCGCCGAGGGCTTCGTCTGAAATACGGGCATTCTGCTGTAAAATATTGATAATGTCGTTCATAAATAAAATCCTTTCCTTAATTAGATTATTTTCTAAAGATCTTTTTCGCTCAGATCTCTATAAAATGCGGTTTTCTGTTTTTGAAATAGCATAGGCGATCGAAGCCTGCCGCTTGTGCTATACCGAATCCGTCAGCGGCATTTTGGGCGATATCCTCGACTGTGTGTGCATCTGAACCGATAGTGACAAGCTTTCCGCCGAGATCACGGAACATCTTCACATATTTCAGATCAGGGAAGGTATCACCGAACCCCTGACGTATGCCGGAAGTATTTATTTCAATTCCCTTGTCCATTGCGGTAAGCTCACGGAAGCTTTCTGCAATTATATCGTCAAAGCGGCTGATATCGGGACAGATATTATGCCTCTGCTTCATGTATCTCAGACAGTAGGTGAGATGACCTATGACATCAGGAATACCGCTTCTGCAAAGCTCATAAATTTCTTTGAAATAGCGTTCCAGCAGATCATATATTTCGTCCATCGACATTTTCTCGTAATCTATGTAATAGAAATCCTTTTCGCCGACTATCTGATGAACTGAACCGATAATGAAATCAAGTCTGTCATCCGAGGCGGCAATTGTGGCGACTTCGGTATCATGAAGGATTTGTCCGAGTTCAGTTCCGCAGATAAGATTTATTTTTCCGCTGTATTTTTCCTTTAATGCGGTAATAGCTTCAACTGAGCGTCTGAAATCCTCCGCATAGTTGAAGTGGTCGAAAAGCTCGGTATTCTGATAATGTTCCTCCGGATACCATGTACTGCATTCGCAGTGATCGGTAATGGCATACGCTGCCAGATCAAGTTCAACAGCACGTTCAATCATTGCGTTGATATCAGCGTCGGAATCCATAGAAAACTGAGTATGTGTGTGGCAGTCGATATACTTCATAATTACACCATCCAAAAATTATTACATCTATTATATCATATTTTTTCTAATGTTTCCATATATTTTAAAGTTAAAAAATAAAATTATATAAAAGCCTTTCTTTATTCATAAATATGTGCTATAATGTATAAAACAATATTATTTTTTTATATAAAGGAGATTTTAATATGCGTGCAGTAGTTACTGTAATCGGTAAGGATACTGTTGGTATCCTTCATAAGGTAAGCGGAATCTGTTCAGATTTCAATGTAAACGTTATCGAAGTTACACAGAGCGTTCTTCAGGATATGTTTGCGATGATAATGCTGGTTGATATTTCCGCAATAAACGGGGACTTTTCAGAGCTGGTTGATAAAATGACTGATCTCGGAACAAAGCTTGGTCTTTCTATCCATACACAGCATGAGGATATATTCAACTCAATGCACTCTGTATAAGATCACGAAAGGAAACAGATAATGCTTAACGTATATAATATACTTGAAACTATCCGTATGATTCAGGATGAATGTCTTGATATACGAACAATAACAATGGGAATCTCCCTTCTTGATTGCATTGATACTGATATCGACCGTGCCTGTGAAAAGGTATATGAGAAGATAGTACGCTGTGCAAAGGATCTTGTTCCTGTCGGACAGAGAATCGAAAAGGAATACGGAATCCCGATCATCAACAAGAGAATTTCAGTTACACCGATAGCTATGCTTGCAGCCGCCTGTCCGGGACAGAATCCTGTTAAGTTTGCAAAGGCACTCCAGAAAGCTGCTGACACCTGTGGTGTAAACTTCATCGGCGGATATTCTGCCCTCGTACATAAGGGGTTCAGTGCCGGAGACCGTGCACTCATCGAATCTATCCCTGAAGCACTTGATATCACACAGAATATCTGCTCATCTGTAAATATCGGTTCGACAAAGTCCGGAATCAATATGGACGCAGTAGCTCTCATGGGAAGAATCGTCAAGGAATCCGCTGAAAGAACAGCAGACCGTGATTGTATCGGTCCTGCAAAGCTTGTTGTATTCTGCAATGCCGTTGAGGATAATCCCTTTATGGCAGGAGCATTCCATGGCATCGGCGAGCCGGACTGCGAAATCCATGTCGGCGTATCAGGACCGGGCGTTGTCCGTGCTGCACTTGCAAAATATCCTGAGGCTTCAATAAATGAGCTTGCTGATATCATCAAAAAGACTGCATTCAAGATAACAAGAATGGGACAGCTTGTCGGTGCAAGAGCGTCTGAACTGCTTGGAGTTCCATTTGGTATTGTTGATCTTTCTCTTGCACCTACACCTGCCATTGGAGATAGTGTTGCTCATATCCTCGAAGAAATGGGACTTGAACAGTGCGGAACACACGGCACAACAGCATGCCTTGCTATGCTTAATGACGCTGTAAAGAAGGGTGGAGTTATGGCTTCATCAACAGTCGGTGGTCTTTCAGGAGCATTCATTCCTGTTTCAGAAGATGCCGGCATGATCGATGCAGCAGTTGCCGGAACTCTCAGCCTTGAAAAGCTTGAAGCAATGACAGCTGTATGCTCAGTTGGACTTGACATGATAGTTGTTCCCGGAGATATCACTCCCGAGACTATTTCTGCTATTATCGCTGACGAAGCCGCTATCGGCATGGTGAACTCAAAGACTACCGCTGTACGTCTTATTCCGGCTATCGGAAGAAAAGAAGGCGAAACTCTTGAATTCGGCGGACTTCTCGGAAGCGGCCCTGTAATGCCTATCAAGGATAAATCACCGGCTAAGTTCATAAGCCGTGGAGGAAGAATTCCTGCACCTATGCAGAGCCTTAAAAACTGATATGGATATCGGGCATATAGCCGGACTTTTCGGTGCCGGAAATATCATTTCCTCTGCGAAGCTGAAAAGCGGTCATATCAACCGGTCGTTTCTGCTGAAATGTTCCGGCGGCAGATATATTCTGCAATCGCTGAACCGTGATATATTTAAGAATCCGGAGATAATCGCAGAAAATACAGAGCTGATTCTGAAAGCGTTTTCTGAAAATCCGGACTGCGGAGTGCAGATCCCTGTCTTTCTTGAGCATGACGGAAGTATGTATCTTGAAGAAAACGGCGAAATATGGCGGATGTACAGCTATATCGAGCCGACAGTGGATTATTCTGCCTATATGCACGGATTTGCTGTCGGACGCTTTCTGAAAGTGCTCAATTCCGGCGATATGAAACTGAAAGTTCCCATGAAGCTTCACGAATTTGATCTTTCGCTGCCGATGAGGAATATTCACGGCGATACGAAAGCGGACAACGTGGTTTTCGGAGAAACTCCGGCAGTCATAGATCTTGATACAGCTTCAAGAGGTTATGCCTTTGTGGATTTCGGAGATATGCTGCGATCTGTGACATCGGATGTCTTTGATATGCAGAAGATTTCCGCAGCTGTCGGTGGTTTTGCGGAGGGTGTCGGAGGAATGCTTACAGATGATGAGATAAATTATCTTTATGACGGAACTCTGCTTATAATCAACGAGCTTATGGAGAGATACAGCGGAGGAAATAAGAATTTCCCCAATAAATCACCGGAACAGTGTCTTGAACGTCAGAGACAGCTTGCAAATCAGATCGGTGATTTTCGTGCCCATGAGGATGAAATTTCCGCAATTATACGGACAATCTTCGGAAAAGGCAGTAAGTGAATATAATAGTAAGGGAAAAGAGTAATTCTTTTCCCTTTAATATTGTCAACTATTGCCAATGGAGGAATTTTTATGGCAACTTTCTATAATCAGGCTACTTTGTCCTATAATGGAAATTTAGCAAGCTCAAATATCACAGCCGGAGAGATACTTGAAAATCTTTTCGTGACGAAAACACCCGTAAACAGCAATTATTCCGCTGACAGAGATAACAGCTATGTTATAAGTATCGTAAACAATAGTTCAGTAAGCTATGACAACGTGACTATCACCGATGATCTCGGTGAGTACGTTTTCAATCCGCCGGATGACAGCGTAGTTCCGCTGACATATATCGCAGATACCGTAAGATATTTCGTGAACGGAATTCCGCAGTCAGATCCGGCAGTTGCATCTGAAAATCCACTTACAATTACGGGAATAAGCGTTCCGGCTGGCGGAAATGCAGTTATTGTGTATTCTGCCCGTACAAATAATTTTGCACCGCTTGGCGAGGAGGCTTCTATAACTAATACCGCAACAGTAAGCGGCGACGGATTCACAGATATTTCTTCATCTTCAACGACTACTCCGGAAAATTCTGCTTTTCTCTCAATAAGCAAGTCGCTTAGTCCGGCTGCTGTCGAGGAAAACGGCAGAGTGACATATACCTTTACTATCCAGAATAACGGCAGTACTGCTGTGGATGTGGATGATGATGTCATTTTCAGGGATGATTTTACTCCGCCTCTCACCAATATCACAGCCACATTCAATGGTACACCGTGGACAGAGGAGGTTAATTATAATTACTCAGCAGCATCAGGAGTGTTCACCTCCCTTGAAGGACAGATTACTGTTCCGGCTGCGACTTATGTTCAGGATCCCTCAACGGGCGCATGGTCTGTTCAGCCCGGTATCAGCACTCTTGTGATCACCGGAAATATCAGCTGATACCGAATCCCCCATAAATCTGATAATTATTTTCTTATAGGAACTTTATATGTATTTATCGGGGGAAACCTTTCTGAGGAAAGGTTCCGCCAACAGCGGCGGTCCCCTCTGTCCTTCGGACATCTCCCCGCACTGCGGGGAGTCACCCCCGAACCCCCTTCCAAAGACTTTTAATACTGAAAGTTTTAGGAAAGGAGTTTGAGGAAGAACCCTTTTTCAAAAGGGTTTTCCTCAATAATGCGTGTAAAACTCCTAAAAGAATAAATATCAGAGTTGTGATAGGGGATTAGTTTCTGGCATCAGTTTCCGGATGAGGAAGGAAAGGGTACATTTCCTCATAGGAAGTAAGTTCGCTGTAATTTTCGAGTCCAGCTGGGATAAGACCAGTCATATCGCCCCATGAAGCGGACGGGCAGACGTATTTAAGGTCATTTTTGTCAGGTTCAGGGACAGGAATTTTCTTATAATTCATAATATCATCTCCCGAAGATATTATATCCGCATCTCCCGAAAATATTATAGAATATCTATTGATTTTCGTGGGAAAATATGGTAAAATGCTTATAGCAAGACCATATATTAATTATGGAGGTATAATATTATGAGCGAAAATATGGACAAGGCTCTCGAAATGAACGAGGAAATGGAAGATAATGGGAGTTTTATAACTCTCACAGACGATAATGGCGAAGATGTTTCATTTGAAGTACTCGACCTGATCGAATACAAGGAACGTGAATTCGTTGTTCTTCTGCCTTTTGAGGATACAGAGGATGAAGTAGTTATCCTTGAAGTGATTGCCGGCGAGGATGAAGAAACAGATGAATTTATTTCTGTTGATGATGAAGATCTTCTGGAAGAAGTTTTTGCAGAATTCCTTAAAAGAGCAGAGGATGAGCAGTAAAAATCTGACGTTGAACAGAGAGCGTTGGTGCTCTCTGTATTTTTTTGAATAACGAAAATAGTTGCAGTGATCAAAAAATATGGTAAAATGGAATCATAAATCGTATTGAAAGGGGAGATTTATATGCCGCCTATGGGAGGTCCAAGAAGGCAGAGTTTTTTAACTGAGGAAGAAAAGAAAAATCGTCCGAAGGTGACGAAGGGAATGCTTAAACGTATTTTTTCCTACCTTAAGCCTTATTGGAAGCAGATGACTATTGTGATGATTGCAATTGTGATTTCATCTGTACTAAATCTTATGCCATCGGTACTTACTGGTAAGATAATCGATGAGGGACTTATCGGAAGAAGTATGAGCAAGCTTGTACTTTTTATCGTCCTGTCGTTGTCCGTAACGCTCGGAGCAAATCTTATCGGAGTGTTGGAAAGCTATATGAATACATGGATAGCCCAGCATATTACATACGATATGCGAAATAAGATGTACAGGCATCTCCAGAAAATGTCGCAGAGATTCTTTACATCGAATAATCAGGGCGATATTATAACCCGAATGACGAGCGATATTTCAGGAGTTCAGCAGATAATTACAAGTACTCTTACGAGTATTCTGTCAAATTCGATTACGCTGATAGTTGCATTGATAGTAATGTTCCAACAGAGCTGGGTTATGGCACTGGTGGGAATTGCAGTGATTCCGCTGTTTATAATACCTACAAGAAGTGCGGGAAAGACACGCTGGTCTATAACCTCAGAATCTCAGGAATGCAGTGATGAAATTAACGGAATTCTGAATGAAACAATGTCGGTAAGCGGACAGCTTCTTGTCAAGCTGTTCGGAATGGAAAAAGCCGAGTATGAAAAATATGAAGAATCCAACAAGCGGATGGTAAAGCTCAATATCCGTGAAGGAATGGCAGGACGCTGGTTCCGTGTGGCTCTGAGTACATTTTCAAGCATCGGACCAATGCTGCTTTATCTTGCAGGTGGAATTCTTATGATGAAGTTTGACAGCACAATAACTGTCGGTGATATTACAGTTCTTGTGGCATTGCTCGGAAAGATGTATGGTCCGGTAAATCAGCTGCTCAACATTCAGGTTGACTGGATACGTTCAATGGCGATGTTTACTCGTATTTTTGAGTATTTCGATATGCCGGTTGAGATTGAAAATGCTCCGGACGCTGTATGTCCTGAAGGAAAATCAAATGGCGAAGTTGAGTTCAGAAATGTTGGTTTTTATTATGAAAAGGAACGCCAGATACTTACAGATATAAATTTCACTCTTGAAAGCGGAAAATGTATAGCTGTTGTAGGACCTTCGGGTTCTGGAAAGAGTACGCTTATAAATCTTATTCCGAGATTGTGGGATGTTACATCGGGATCGGTAACATTTGACAATGTGGATGTCCGTAGACTTGATCTTGAATATCTACGCAGCAATATCGGAATTGTAAGTCAGGAGACATATCTTTTCAATGGTACAATACGGCAGAATCTTCTCTATGCAAAGCCTGACGCAACTGAGGAAGAACTTATTGAAGCGTGCAAAAAAGCTAACATCTATGACTTTATTGAGAATCAGGAAACAGGACTTGACACAGTAGTCGGAAATCGTGGTCTTAAGCTTTCAGGTGGTGAGAAGCAGCGAATTTCGATTGCAAGAGTACTGCTTAAGGATCCGGCACTGATGATATTTGATGAAGCAACCTCGGCTCTTGATTCCATATCGGAGCAGAAAATTCAGGATGCCATAGAGCCTCTTATCACATCACGCACGAGTATTCTTATTGCACACAGATTGTCAACGATACTTGCTGCCGATGAAATCCTTGTCATAAGCAATGGAGTAATTGCAGAACGTGGTACGCACAGCGAGCTGATAGGGCTTGGCGGTGTGTATTCACAGCTCTATGAAACTCAGTTCTGTAAAGCAGGAGACGATACACCTGCCTCTTTTGATTATACAGAGGGCGAGGATTAATATAAATATATCAAAAAATGTGAATTAAGCAACGGCTACGCATCAGATTAAACGCAAAAAATCCTCCCGAAAAAGGGAGGATTTTTATTCATATCAATATGGAATCAAACGCAGCCCTGAGCCTTCATTGCCTCAGCAACCTTGAGGAAGCCGGCAATGTTAGCACCAGCAACGAGATCGTCGCCGAAGCCGTATTCCTTAGCTGCACTGAGTGAAGCCTCGAAGATGTTCTTCATGATGCCCTTGAGCTTAGCGTCAACTTCTTCTGCTGTCCATGAGTATCTCATGGAGTTCTGAGACATTTCAAGACCAGAAACTGCAACGCCGCCAGCGTTAACAGCCTTGGAAGGAGCAACGATAACGCCGTTTTCCTTGAGGTAAGCAACAGCCTCGTTAGTTGTAGGCATGTTGGAAACTTCTACATAGTACTTAACGCCGTTCTCAACGATCTGCTTAGCCTCAGCCATGTCAACTTCGTTCTGAGTAGCACAAGGCATGATGATGTCAGCCTTAGTTCCCCATGGCTTCTGACCAGGGAAGAATTCAACACCAAACTTATCAGCGTAATCCTGAACTCTGTTGCGGCATGAAGCACGCATTTCGAGGAGGTAATCAACCTTTTCAGGAGTGCTGATACCATCGGGATCATAGATATATCCGTCAGGACCAGAGATTGTAACAACCTTACCACCGAGCTCGTTAACTTTCTTTACAGTACCCCATGCAACGTTACCGAAGCCAGAGATAGCGAAAGTCTTGCCCTTGATGCTGTCGCCGAAGTAGTTAAGCATTTCTACTGTGTAGTAAACTGCACCGTAGCCAGTAGCTTCGGGACGGATAAGAGAACCACCGTAGGAGATGCCCTTACCTGTAAGAACGCCTGTAAACTCGTTGCGGAGTCTCTTGTACTGACCGAAGAGGTAGCCGATTTCACGAGCACCTACACCGATGTCACCAGCAGGAACGTCGAGGTCAGGACCGATATGCTTGGAAAGCTCTGTCATGAAGCTCTGGCAGAAACGCATAACTTCTGCGTCAGACTTGCCCTGAGGATCAAAGTCTGAACCGCCCTTGCCACCGCCCATAGGGAGTGATGTAAGGCTGTTCTTGAATGTCTGTTCAAAGCCGAGGAATTTGATAATACCGCTGTATACTGAGGGGTGGAATCTGAGACCGCCCTTGTAAGGACCAATTGCAGAATTGAACTGAACTCTGAAGCCTCTGTTAACCTGAGTCTTGCCGTTATCGTCTACCCACGGAACACGGAAGATAATCTGTCTCTCAGGCTCAACGATTCTCTCAAACACACCTGCATCGATGTAATCCTGTCTCTTTTCAGCAACAGGCTCAAGAGTCTCAAGAACTTCTGTTACAGTCTGAATGAACTCAGGCTCGCCCTGATTTCTTTTTTTAACTCTTTCAAGTAAGTCGATAAGATACTGATTTTTTAACGCCATGTTAAAAAACCCCCTTTAATAGATTCTGCAAATGCAGTTTATAAAATTATATCATTACATGGATAAAATTTCAAGACTTTATTGCATCAAATCGAAAAAAAACAGATATATTTGTAATCAATTACAAATATATCTGCTTATGATAACGTTGTTTTTGTTAGTTTTCGTAAATATTGAGATACTGGCTTGCAAGATATAGTGATCCGCAGACAACCACGATACCGTCATTTTCAAGGGCGAGAGCCTTTGCTTTTGCGACTGATTCTTCAAGGGATGAACAAGCTTCTGCGGAAGTATTCATTCCGGCGATCTCAGCGAGTTTTTCAGTGGGAACTGCATTCGGAGCAAAGCTGTCAACGGCGAAGAATCTGTCGCTGAGTTTTGATATAAGCTCAACACTTTCTTCGTAGTCCTTTGAATCGATCATGCCCATTACAGTGTAGATTTTTCTGCCTCTGATTCTCATATCGTCAAGAACAAAACATAGAGCATAGACTCCGTCGGGGTTATGACCTCCGTCAACTATAAAAGGGGGTATATCGTTGATATATTGTACACGAGCCTTGATTTTTGTTGTTTCTACGGATTGTCTGATTGCATAATCGGGGATTACAATTCCTTTTTTCATCAGAAATATGCAAACCTCGATTGCGGTTACGGCATTTACGGGCTGATGAAAACCAAACATCGCTGTTTTGTATTGTACACCCTTATAAATAAACGGATTTCCGTCAGCCTGCATAGCCAGACGTTCAAATTTCCGGAAATCAGGCAGTATGAAATCGGCATTATTTGACTGTGCGGTATTTTTTACAATATCGATTACATTGGCTTTGTTGAACATTGACAGTACAACAGCAGAATTTTTCTTTATTATTCCCGCTTTCTGACGTGCAATTTTTTCAACGGTATCGCCAAGAATCGCCGTATGATCAAGGGAAATCGAGGTTATGACTGATACAAGCGGCGGAGGAATCACATTTGTGCAGTCCAGCAGACCGCCGATACCAGCTTCCAGAACCACGATATCGCAGCCCTCACGTTCAAACCACAGCAGAGCGATAGCCATAGTTATTTCAAACTGCGAATATTCCTGATCTGCCGCACGTTCACGGACGAATTCTGCGATTTTGCAGAGAGATTCTTCGTTAATTTCGGTACCGTTTATGCGGATTCTGTCCGTATAATGGAGTACGAAAGGTGATGTAAACTGTCCTGTCTTATACCCTGAGTATATCAGAGCGTTTGAGATGTACTCAACAGTCGAGCCTTTGCCGTTAGTACCGGCTACATGAACGAATTTCAGCGATTTTTCGGGGTTTCCTATACGTTTCATTAGATCTTCCGCACGGGAGAGATCCGTCACCGGCTTTCCTGACTTGCTGTACGAGCCGATGAATTCCATAGCCTGATCAAAATTCATATCAGTAGGGACTGTCCTGAGATTCAGCCTTTGCAACAGCGTCCTCAAGGCTCATGCCTGAGAATTCCTGTGCAGAGAAGATTCTTCCCGATTTTTTGTCGTTTACGAAAGCTCCGACAAGAACGCCGGGGAGTGCACTTTCGGGTGAATTAGGAGCGTTAGGGCCGCCGAGATCAGTTCTGCACCAGCCGGGATCAGCGAGGTTGAGAGTGATATCAGTTCCCTGATATTTTAATCCAAGGTCGATAGTTACTTTGTTGAGAGCAGCCTTTGCAGCGGAATATCCAGCCTGTTCCGGTTCAAGATTTATACCACTTGTAGTATTTACGATTCTTCCGAAGCCACGCTCAGCCATCTGAGGCAGGAAGTGATAGCAGATCATCATAGGAGCAGTTGTGTTTACCTTGAAGCTGATATCATAGTCAGATACAGGAGTTTTGAGATATTCAGTACGGTATGCGATCTGAAGTCCGGCGTTGTTGAGTATGATGTCAATGGGAGTACCCTTTGCATCGATCTCAGCGAGCATTTTTTCAACAGAATCAAGATCGGAAAGCTCTGCTTCAACGACATAAGCGTCAACGCCGAGAGCCTTTACGTCATCAAGAACCTTCTGACAGTGCTCTGCTCTGCGGCTGTGAAGTACGAGATTACAGCCCTGTTTAGCCATTTCGATTGCAGAAAGATATCCGATTCCTCTGCTTGCACCAGTGAGAAGTGCCCATTTTCCTTTTAAGTTTGTCATGTTTTTTCCCTCCGTTTTCTGCCGTACAGTGCTAACGGCAATATTATTTATTTTTAATGCATATCACGCTTTAAAATTCGTAATCAATGCAGGCACGTTCTGTCTTTACTGTGCCTATGAATTTTGCAAACTCAACGTGTGCCGGATGTACCTGATATGCGTTAAGTCCCTCTATATCGTCAAAATCGCAGATAAGAGCGATTGTGTAATTGCTTTCGGGAGCGTCAGCGGAGTTGATAACAAGCTCTCCCTTTTTAAGCTTCTCAACCTTTGTAATTACGTCCTCGAAACGCTTTTTTGCTTCAAGAGCGTTGTCGTATTCGCTCATTCCCTCTGTTGCTTTGAATTTGAACATTACAATGTGTTTAATCATAATCACTTCACCAACTCATAACTTTCGTCGATTACACCGCAGATTTCAGTAAATGATATTCCACCATCAAGGGGAATACTTATCCACAGCCGTTTGTTCATGTGGTAAGCCGGAATTGCCTTCCCTTCGCCTATAAGCACTTCACGGACAAGCTGACTGCACTTTACATTGAGGATATCAGTGCAGCCCTCGCTTTTTCCGTCAATAACGCTTCTGCGGATGTTCATGACAAGTCCGTACCATTTTTTGTTTGATTTTCTGAGTACAGCGGAATCAGCGTCCCTCTCCCACGGATAATCGGGAGAGGTGCTGTATTTTTCCCTGACATAGCGGAAGATATCTTCCCTGTTGATTGTCATTTTATGCCTTGAATGCGGCAATTGACTGCTCGATCTTAGCCATTTTTTCCTCAGCCTTTGCAAGCTTAGCCTTTTCAGCCTCGATAAGCTGTGCGGGAGCCTTAGCAACAAATCCGGGGTTATTGAGCTTTCCGCTGAGGAAGTCAAGATCCTTCTGAACCTTAGCCTTTTCCTTTTCAAGACGAGCGATTTCCTTTTCCTTGTCAACAAGTTCGTCCATAGGAATGAAAATTCTTGCGGAATCTGTAACGGCATTTGCGCAGTTTTCGTGCTCAACGGAAGCTCCTGCCTCAACAGAAGAAGCGGAAGCAAGCTTCTCGAAGAATGCCGCACATGATGAGTAAAGCTCAGGCTCGTCAGTTTCGATGATAAGCTTAGCCTTTACTGACGGCGGAACGTTCATTTCAGTGCGTGTATTTCTTACAGCCTTGATAGCTGAAATTATCTTTTCAAATGACTTTTCCTCTGCGGAGTAGTCGATAGTGCTGTCGTATGTGGGATATGTTTCAAGGATTATCATGGATTTCTCATTTGTGAGAACCTGCCAGATTTCCTCTGTGATGAACGGCATGAAGGGGTGGAGAAGCTTCAGCATACCCTGCATTGCCCATACAAGAACAGCCTGTGCACTTGCCTTGGATTCGCCGCCAGCCTGAATACGGGGCTTTGTAAGCTCGATGTACCAGTCGCAGTAGATATCCCAGATGAAGTCGTAGATTTTCTGTGAAGCGATACCAAGCTCGTACTTGTCGAGATTTTCACCTACTTCTTTAGCAAGGAGGTTGAATTTATTGATAAGCCACTTATCCTCGATTTCAAGCTTTTCAGGAAGTCCCTTGAATTCAAAGTCTTCGGGGAGATTCATCATGATGAAGCGTGAAGCATTCCAGAGCTTGTTTGCGAAGTTTCTTGCAGCCTTTACCTTGTCGTCGATGTAACGCATATCGTTTCCGGGAGAATTTCCGGTAGCAAGCATGAAGCGGAGAGCATCTGCACCATATTCGTTGATAACCTCAAGCGGATCAATACCGTTGCCGAGGGATTTGGACATCTTGCGTCCCTGAGCGTCACGGACAAGACCGTGAATAAGAACAGTATCGAAAGGAACCTTGCCCATATTTTCAAGACCGCTGAACATCATTCTGATAACCCAGAAGAAGATGATATCATAGCCGGTAACGAGTGTATTTGTGGGGTAGAAATAGTCGAGATCAGCTGTTTTCTCAGGCCAGCCGAGAGTAGAGAAAGGCCAGAGAGCAGAACTGAACCATGTATCAAGAGTGTCAGGATCCTGTCTCATAGGCTTTCCGCATTTAGGACATACAGCTCCGTCTTCCTTTGTAACGATCATTTCGCCGCATTCGTCGCAGTAGAATGCAGGGATCTGATGTCCCCACCAGATCTGACGGGAGATACACCAGTCACGGATATTTTCAAGCCAGTGGAAGTAGATCTTGTCGAAACGCTCAGGAACAAACTTAGTATCGCCGTTCTTTACAGCGTCGATAGCGGGCTGAGCGAGGGGCTGCATCTTAACGAACCACTGTGTAGAAACCTTAGGTTCAACGGTAGTTCCGCAGCGGTAGCAGGTACCTACATTGTGGCTGTATTCTTCGATTTTAACAAGAGCACCTTCAGCTTCGAGATCAGCAACGATAGCCTTTCTTGCTTCGTATCTGTCCATTCCGGCGTACTTGGGATAATCCTCAACGATAGTAGCGTCGTCGTTCATTACATTAATGATCGGGAGCTTGTGTCGAAGACCAACTTCAAAGTCGTTGGGGTCGTGTGCCGGAGTGATCTTTACAACGCCTGTTCCGAAGTCCATTTCAACGTAATCATCAGCAACGATAGGGATTTCACGGTGAACGAGAGGAAGGATAACCATTTTGCCGACTAAATCCTTGTAACGCTCATCGTTGGGGTTTACAGCAACAGCGGTATCGCCGAGAAGTGTTTCCGGACGGGTTGTAGCGAGTTCAAGATAACCGTCAGAATCCTTGATCTTATAGCGGAGGTGCCAGAAATGACCAGCCTGATCTTCGTAGGTTACTTCTGCATCAGAGAGAGAGGTTTTGCACTTAGGGCACCAGTTGATAATTCTTTCGCCTCTGTAAATAAGGCCTTTTTCGTAGTATTTTACGAAAACTTCCTTAACAGCCTTCGAGCAGCCTTCGTCCATAGTGAAGCGTTCTCTTGACCAGTCGCATGATGAACCGAGCTTCTTGAGCTGTTCGCAGATACGTCCGCCGTACTGCTTTTTCCATTCCCATGCACGTTCCATGAAGCCGTCACGTCCGAGATCTTCCTTTGTAACGCCTTCTGCACGCATAGCCTCAACGATTTTGGCTTCTGTTGCGATAGCTGCGTGATCTGTTCCGGGAAGCCACAGTGCTGAGTAACCACTCATACGCTTCCAGCGGATAAGGATATCCTGTAAAGTTTCATCGAGAGCGTGTCCCATGTGGAGCTGTCCTGTGATGTTCGGAGGCGGAATAACGATAGTATAGGGAGTTTTCTTTTCGTCAACCTCTGCACGGAAGCATCCCTTGTCGTTCCATGCAGCATAAATTCTGTCTTCAAAATCCTTTGGATTGTAGGATTTAGCAAGTTCCTTTGCCATTTTAAAATTCTCCTTCTGATAAATTGATTCGGGTATAAAAACGCCCCGAACCGTAAAATAGGTTCAGGGCGAACATAGTCCGTGTTACCACCTGAATTCGGGGGATATCCCCGCACTCTGCGAAGCCGTTCAGCTTCTTTCCCTGTAACGTGAGAAGCACGCCATGGACTACACAGAAACCTTCGCCCATGAAGCTCAGAAGCTACTTCGGCACATCCCATGCTGCTGTCTCGCACCGTCCGACAGCTCTCTGAAAGCGGAAACATACCTACTCCTCTTCGTCAAAGCCTTTGGAATATACCATGATTATAGCATACATTCCGTAAAATGTCAACGGGAATTTATCAGAATCACACAGATTTTTTATGAATGTAACGGTATGATTACAAATAGTGAAATATTGGTATATTGTTTGACATTATAATATATGTATGATATAATTAATATAATGTAAAAACAGAATTCAATGAAGGAGAAATTATAGTAATGACAGAGATTATCAAATCAATATTCCTCGGAATTGTTGAAGGTATAACGGAATGGCTTCCTGTCAGCAGTACCGGACATCTCATTCTGGTGGATGAATTCCTGAAAATGAAGATGAGCGATGAATTCAAGGAAATGTTCGATGTAGTAATCCAGCTCGGAGCGATTATGGCAGTAGTGCTTATCTACTGGAAAAAGCTGTGGCCTTTCGGAAAAAAGAACAATGTCACACCGCTTTCTGAGAACGGGGCAGGAGCATATGTCAAAAAAGACATATTTACAATGTGGTTCAAGGTGCTTGCAGCCTGTCTTCCGGCAGCCGTAGTGGGACTTCTCTTTGACGATGTACTGAACAGGCTGTTCTATAATCCTCTGACGGTATCAATCGCACTGATCGTTTTTGGTATAGCATTTATAGTTGTTGAAAACTGGAACAAGGACAGACAGGCGAAAATAAGCAGTATCAGCGAGCTTACATATAAAACGGCACTTATCATAGGTGCATTCCAGCTGATTGCCGCAGTTTTTCCGGGAACCTCACGTTCAGGTGCAACAATTGTTGGAGCTTTGCTTATCGGAGTTTCAAGAACAGTAGCCGCTGAGTTTACATTCTATCTTGCAATTCCGGTAATGTTCGGGGCAAGTCTCCTTAAGATAGTGAAGTTCGGTTTTGACTTCACAGGAACTGAAATTGCCGTTCTTCTCACCGGCATGATAACTGCATTTATCGTTTCAGTAGTAGTAATAAAATTCCTTATGGATTACATCAAAAAGCATGATTTCAAGGTGTTCGGCTGGTACAGAATAATCCTCGGTGTGCTTGTTCTTCTGTACTTCGGAATATTTGAAACTTCAGGACTTATATAATGGAGGTGAGTTCTGCTGTCATAAAGCGGCGGAAAGAAATATGGCAGAGTTTAATAAAAATTCAGATAACGAACAGACGGTATATACGTCAGCTGATAACGTTAATACAATAAGCCGGAATCCGTTTGATAAAAACAATCAGAGATCTCAGCAGTCATATCCGCATGGAAATGCTGCCGGTCAGCAGATTTACGGAGATATGTACGCAAATAAGCAGCAAGCACAGCCTACTGCTCCCTATGGTGGACGGCAGCAGGGATACTCTCAGCCGCAAACTCCCGCATCATATGGAGGACGGCAGCAGGGATATTCTCAGCCGCAAACTCCCGCACCATATGGAGGACAGCCGCAGGGATATTCTCAGCCACAAACTCCTGCACCATATGGAGGACAGCCGCAGGGGTATTCCCAGCAGCCACAGAATATGTATGGAAATCAGGCAGGTTACAATGCTCAGAGAATGTATCAGACACCTTCGCCGGCTTACAGCAAAAAAAAGAAAAGTGGAAACAGCGGATTAATAATTCTTGTGATTATTGCTGTTCTGCTTCTCAGTGCCATTGCCGGAGTAATATTGGTAATGCTCTTTAATAACAAAGATGATGATTCAGGAAATGACAATCCAAACGAGATAACCATCGGAGAAGATAGCGATAAAAAGAAGGACGATGACGATGATTTATCTTCGATAATTGAGACTACGTCTGCTGAGCCTGAAACTGAATCACCGGAGCTGAGACGTTATTCAATGCCGAATGTGTGCGGAATAAACGGTGCTGAAGCGGAAAAGCTTCTGGAGGATGCGGGTTTCGTTGTGGAAATCGTAGAAGAAAATTCCGAGGAAACGAAGGATACTGTAATCCGACAGAGTGTTCCGGAAAAAACAGTAGTTGTCGAGGGAACAGAAATAATACTTTATGTTTCTAAGGGAAGCGAAGAGGTTTCTGTTCCGGATGTACGGGGAAGAAGCTTTGAAGATGCAAAGAAAGAAATTGAAAAGTACGGACTTTTAGTGAATACGGCATATAGGGAAAGCGATTCTGTACCGGCAGGCAGTGTTATCAGTCAGGATATAGCTCCGGAGACAAAGTTGAAAAAAGGTGCGAGCGTTCTGCTTGTTGTTTCGACAGGAAGCACAACTCCGCAGAATCAGCAGGGCAGAGTTGTGACAAAGGAAACAGATCTCAATGTAAGAAAAGGTCCTGATAAGGGGTATGATGTTATTGGAATGGTCGCAAAGGGTAGCATCGTAGAGATCGTTGGTATGGAAGGCGATTGGTATAAGATTGTGTTCAAAAACAGCTTTGGATACGTCTCAAAAGATTATATTGAGATCGTAAACTGATAAAAAAAGGGGAGCGATTAAAACGCTCCCACTGAAAAAATATGGTGCCGGTGACCGGGGTCGAACCGGTACGGTATTGCTACCATCGGATTTTGAGTCCGACACGTCTGCCAATTCCATCACACCGGCACATCATTTAACATATCTATTATACCACAAAGTATAACAGGATGTCAATACTAAAAAGGAGGAATTTTAAAATGACAAACTCAAACGGCGATAAGGAGCTTGAAAAGATTTATGAGGAGCTCCGTGAAATGAACAGCTCATTATCATCATCTTCATCATCTTCTTCACGAAGAAGAATTTCCGGAAAAAGTGAAGGTGATAGTCTTCTCGGATTTTTCGTGGGACTTCTGATGCTTGCAGGCGGTCTGTTTATGATTTTCAATAATCTTTATGTATCGAGCAGCTGGGGAAGAGGTTATATTTTCCATATCGGATCATTCAACATACCGAATGGAATGGTAATGTTTCCTATCGTAGTAGGAATAGCGATGCTGTTTCTTATGGAGCGTAAGGTGTTCGGATGGGTTGTCGTTGCGATAGGAATTGTAATTGTTCTGCTGAGTATTATGCTTTCAACGCAGATACACTGGCGTACAACATCGGCGTATGTATTTATTATAATGTTCGGACTTACGGCGGCAGGAGCCGGACTTGTAATAAGGGAGCTTTTCAGAAACAGAGATTGATGAATAATAAAAAATGTGGACTATCAATGTAGTCCACATTTTTTATTATAGTAAGTCAGATGTTATGAGTATGAGCGATATCAGAGTGAATTGCCGCCGGAGAGAGTTCCGCTTACATAGCATATCTGCGTGTCTGATTCTGCGATTGGAGTTCCTGTCACAGTACCGCCTGTGTAGAATTTAGCTCCTGTGTTAGAGCTGCATCCTGCTGTAAGTGATGTTACATTTTTACCTGCGATAAATGAAACGATTACATTTTCGCCGTCAGCAAGAGTGATTCTTGTACCGGAATTAACTGAGCATGAAGCCGTAACTGTTGAAGCCATTTCGCCTCCGCCCATACCTCCGGGCATTCCCATTCCGCCAGAGCCTTTATTTATTACATAGACACCGCCGGAATATGATTTTGTACCGTCGCAGTCGAAGGGCTCATTTCCGTTTGAGATGAAGTATCCGCCGCTGATTGTGAGAGAACCGTTTGAATCAAAACCGTCATGGTCGCCGTCTGAAATGTTTACAAGACCAAAGCCGCCCTTGAGATTTATCGAGTAGTTGCCTGTATTTCCCCCGCCGGGATTCCATCCGCCGGGATTCCATCCGCCGGGGGTATTGTTTCCTGAGCCGTCTGCACCGCCTGCTGCGTTGTAACCGTCGTCAGTTGAGCTGATAACGACCGTTCCGCTGTTCTGGGTGATATTCATACCCTCGATTCCCTCGTAACATTTTGTTGCATAGATAATTATATCATCAAAAGTATCTGCTGTTCCATTTCCGATTGTGAGATCTGCGTCTGAATGGCAGGCATCGTCTGCTGTGGCAAGTGTAAGCTTTCCACCGATGAGATCAAGATTACCTGCACTGTGAATACAGTCATCGGAAGAATCAATATTGATTGTACCTCCGTTTATCGTAAGGATACCGCCTGATTTAAGACCCTTTGCACTTACATCGGTAGAGCTTGAGCCGCCTCCGCCCCATGGATTTGTTGATACGTTTCCGCTGAATGAGCTTCCTTCGTATGTTTCTATGGTGATGTCGCCGCCGTTGACAGTAAGATCCTGTTCAGCCTGTACACCGTCAGCGTAAGAGTCGATAGAGATAGTACCGCCGTTTATTGTGATATATCCCTTGCCTTCATCATCAGCGTTTGTCGAGGTGATTCCGTCTCCGGACGTTGTGGTAATAGTTACAGAGAGGTTCTTGAAACCATCTTCTACGCCTAAGTCGTCCTCATCGCCTATTCTTACGGAATCCTTGCCTCTGATACCGTCATCAACAGCATTTACCTTGATTTTTCCGTTGTAGATCTTGACATCGTCCTTACCAACGATACCATCCTGACAATTTCCGTTTACTGTAAGATTTCCCTTACCCTTGAACTTAAGGTCGTCCTTACTGTAAATTGCTCCTGAATCATCATCGGCATTTGTGTATGAAGTACCGTCTGAAATTATGTTGTCTGTACCCTTCTTTGCAGTAATTGTACATTCATCATCAATACTTGCGATATATATGGGTGAGTTATCCGAGCATGAAATTTCCATGCCTTCAAGACTGAGTTCAACGGCACCATCCGGATATGCGTCCTTGTCAACGTCAACTATGATCTGACCGTCTTTCAGCTCACCGGTAACGATGTATGTTCCGGGCTTTGAGATTGTGATTACATCAGCCGATTCGTTCAGAGTCATTCCGGAGCCTTCGTAGCGGATTGAAGTTTCCTCAAGATAGATATGCTTTTCAGCGTTATCATCTTCTGCGGAAGCGGCAATAGCTCTTCTCATCAGCACCAAATCAAAAGCGTCTATTTGTCCGTCACCGTCCATGTCTGCGTTAGCCGGAGCAGTATCAGAATTTCCTAAGATATAATTGCTGACGCCGATAAGATCATCTTTGACCGGCTGGGTGATTTCAGTCTGACTGCTTGCAAGAGAGTAGATTGATATCGCAGAAGCACAAGATAGTGCGGCTATTGAAACTGTGGCTATTTTACTGATATGTTTTTTTCTTTTTTTTGACTGCATAAAAAACAACTCCTTTGTTGCTGCTCCACAGCCTTAGGTTTGCGGAGCAATATTTTTCAACGAACATATAATAATGCGGATCCGGAATGCCTAAATAATGTGAAGCAGTACTGCAAAACGGTGCAGTGCTGTTTTGCGGATCTGCATTGCAAAAGAGATGCGGCGGCACATCTCTGTTTACCTGATTTTAGTATACATTACAAATATGAACAAAATATTAAAAGGGTGTAAAATAAAGATATATCCCAAAACATTTTGTTTTTCTGCCACAATTTTTACATAATTTTCACACAATTATAAAAAATATTTTTTCTTTATATGCTATCCTATAATCATGGTGAAAAATTATGTGTATTGTTACCGGTATGTGGCTGAATAAATCTTCGGGTTATGGTTGTTACTGAAAAACAAACCTATAATAGTAGCTTACGAAGTGATGTTGCGAAAAAACGAGGTAATTCAAAAAGTTTGTGTAAAAAATGAAAAAACAAACTTAGTTTTATGTTGTTTATTGTGATGTTTGTAGAAAAAATATGTATTCAGAAATCATTCTGAGTCAATACCCTGAATTTCTGAAATCTGATTCGTATATCTATAATGGCATAGTAAAAGCTTGTAAATAGGCAGTACAGGCTTTATAGGCAGCTTGGTTCAGGACGCTGAATGAGCATAATTTTTTCTGAGAAGCAGAATTTAATCTGAAGGGAGGTAATAAAGTGGCAATAAATACGTTCAAAAGAAATGAACTTAAATTTCTTCTGAATGATGAACAGTATAATAAGCTTGTTCCTGTAATACATCAGTATATGAATCCTGACAAATATTGTATCGGCGGAAAAGAATATGGAATATACAATATATATTACGATACAACGGATAATCATCTGATAAGAACATCGCTTGAAAAGCCCTACTACAAGGAGAAAATAAGACTACGCAGCTATTATTCTCCTGCACAGCCTGACGACAGAGTCTTTCTGGAGATAAAAAAGAAAATAGGCGGAATTGTAACAAAAAGACGTGCGTCAATGACGCTTGCTCAGGCAGAGGATTTTCTTGAAAACGGCGTACTTCCGCCGGAAAGCAGTAAATTCATTCAGAATCAGGTGATGGAAGAGCTTGTTCAGTTTCTGAGAACATACAAGGTTTATCCTGCACAGTACATAAGTTATCAGCGTTCGGCTTTTTTCGGAAAGGAAGACAGTGAGTTCCGACTGACCTTTGACCGGAAAATTACAGCAAGACGTCACGATCTTACGCTTGCAAAAGAAAGCTATGGCAATCAGCTTATTGATGAAGACCAGCATCTTATGGAAGTGAAAATCGTAGGCTCAATGCCTTTGTGGCTGTCGCATACACTTTCTGAGCTTAAGATTTTCAAGACCAGTTTTTCAAAGTACGGTCGTGCATTCAAGTGCTATACTCTTGAAAAAATGATTGAAAACGGAATTTATGTAAATCTGCGCAACAAGGAATTCGTAAATAAAAGAATGTTTTTGACAAAATAAATAAGGAGTAGAAAATATGGAAAATATTTTTAAATCTGTTCTTTCAACAGATACACTTACACTGCCGCAGGTGGTAATATGTACAATCAGTGCGGTGGTTCTGGGATTTCTGATATGTATGATATATATGTTCACACATAAAAAAATCGGATATGCACAGAGCTACGTTCTTACAATGGTTATGCTTCCGGCTATAATTGCAATCATTATCATGCTTGTCGGAAACAATATGGCGAAGGCATTCAGTCTTGCGGGAGCTTTTTCGCTTATAAGATTCAGAAGCGATTCCGGCGATCCGGCTGATATTTCATACATATTCTTCTCAGTGGCAGTAGGTCTTGCCTGCGGTATGGGATTTGTAGCATTCGGATTTGTGTTCCTCATTATTCTCGGAGTAATAATGATTCTGCTTAATCATTTCAAATTCGGAGCACCTGCTGTAACATATATGACTCTTAAAATCACAATTCCGGAGGATCTGAGTTATCAGGGCGTGTTTGACAATATTCTCAATACGTTTACTTCGTACTGGAATCTGAGGAGAGTAAAAACAACGGAATTCGGCAGCTTGTTTGAGCTTATATATGATATAAATCTGAACAACGATACCGACCAGAAAAAATTTATTGATTACATCAGAACTCTTAATGGAAATCTCAATGTAACTCTTGTACTTGCAAGAAATTCAGACAGATTCTGATACAATATTTATAGAAAAATCCCCCTGAAAGCAACTTACTTTCAGGGGGATAAATATTTAGTCTATTGCAGCAAAAGCGTTTCTGAGATCTTCGAGGATATCGTCAACATTTTCGAGGCCAACAGAGAAGCGGATCATTCCGCCGTTGATACCGCACGCAACAAGCTGTTCGTCAGTAAGCTGGCGGTGAGTAGCACTTGCGGGGTGAAGAACGCAGGTACGAATATCTGCAACGTGTACTTCGTTTGAAGCAAGCTTGAGAGAATCCATGAACTTGATTGCATTGTTTCTTCCGCCCTTGATTACGAACGAGATAACGCCGCTGGATCCGAGGGGGAGATATTTCTGAGCTAAATCGTAGTATTTGTCGCCCTTGAGACCGGGATAATTCACAGATTCTACCTTGTCGTTTGCTGCAAGGAATTCTGAAATGATCTTAGCATTTTCGCAGTACTGCTTCATACGGATGTGGAGAGTTTCAAGACCGAGATTGAGATAGAAAGCTGACTGAGCTGAAGGATAGCAGCCGAAGTCTCTCATAAGCTGCATTCTTGCCTTGATTATGTATGATGCCTTGCCGTAAGTCTCAGTGTAAACAATACCGTGATAGCTTTCATCAGGCTCGGTAAATTCAGGGAATTTTCCGTTTGCCCAGTTGAAAGTTCCGGCATCAACGATAACACCTCCTACCTGAACAGCGTGACCGTCCATGTACTTTGATGTTGAATGGATTACGATATCAGCACCATGCTCGATAGGTCTGCAAAGAATCGGAGTCGGGAAAGTATTGTCGATGATAAGTGGAACATCGTTTTCGTGAGCGATCTTTGCGAATTTCTCGATATCAAGTACAGAAAGAGCCGGATTTGCAAGAGTTTCGCCAAAAACAGCCTTTGTATTGGGCTTGAAAGCGGCTCTGATCTCGTCCTCGGAAGCATCGGGATCAACGAAGATACACTCAACGCCGAGTTTTTTGAGAGTTACAGCGAAAAGATTGACAGTTCCGCCGTAGATAGTTGTTGTAGAAATGAAGCTGTCACCGGATTGAAGGATATTCAGCAGTGAGCAAAGAGAAGCTGCCTGTCCGCTGGAAGTGCACATTGCGCCTATACCGCCTTCAAGAGCTGCAATTTTTTCTTCAACAGCCATTACAGTGGGATTTTCAAAACGTGAGTAGATCAGGCTTTTTGTCGGATCATCGAAAACAGCTGCAACGTCGTCGGTAGAATCATAGACGTAAGTAGTACTCTGTACGATAGGGACTACTCTGGGTTCAGTGTTTTTAGGTGAGTAGCCTGCATGAAGGCATTTTGTTTCGATATTCATGATAATTTCTCCTTTGCGGCGGTATTTTTTATGATAATACAGTTTTGATTCTTGGAACAAGGAATTCAAGAATTGCACAGTATTTATCGGTCAGAGTTATAATATAGCTTTCTTTGTAACTTGGGAGAGGTCTTGTCATCGGCCACATATGTTTTTCTATCATATCACGTTCAAGATCGGTGATATCGGTAAGAACAGCGGCGTTTTCGGCGGCAAGACGAGCGTGCATGGAGCTGTGCGAGAGCTGATCTTTTGTTTTGCTTCTGTTGTATTTTTTTCTGTCGTAGTAGAAAAGATCGTGAAGCAGACCGGCTCTTGCGGCGGCACGGGCGTCAAGGTGGAGTTTTTTGCATATAAGATAGGTGTAGTACGATACGTTCAGGCAGTGTTGAAAACGAGTCGTCGAGATATGGTGAGTTATATCTTTGAGTCTGTCAAGTGCGGAGCTGTCGATAATATCGCTGACGAGAGCATAATATCTGTCAGATGAGAGATCCTTTTTTGAACAGATTGCTTTAAGCATATAAAAACCTGCCTTGTCAAAAAGTTATATTACCTACTTATTATACAACGTTTTATCAAAAAAATCAAGAGGAAATTCAATGATAATGAGATTTTCTTTCATACGCAGAAAAGGACACCCCGAAGGATGTCCTTTTTTTACATAGAGGATTCGATTAAGCCTTGTTAACGCTTCCGAAGAGTTCCATCTTCTCCTTAACCTTAGCCTTGATAGCTTCAAAGCCGGGAGCGAGAAGCTTTCTGGGATCGAAGCCCTTGCCCTGCTGATCCTTGCCTGCTTCGATGTAAGCTCTTGTAGCTTCCTGGAATGCAAGCTGGCACTCTGTGTTAACGTTGATCTTAGCAACGCCGAGAGAGATAGCCTTAGCGATCATTTCGTCAGGGATACCTGTACCGCCGTGGAGAACGAGAGGCATTTCGCCAACCTTTTCGTTTACAGCAGCGAGAGTCTCAAAGCTGAGACCAGCCCAATTTTCGGGATACTTACCGTGGATGTTACCGATACCAGCTGCAAGGAAGTCAACGCCGAGATCAGCAATCATCTTGCATTCGTTGGGGTCAGCACATTCACCAGCACCAACAACGCCGTCTTCTTCGCCGCCGATAGAGCCAACCTCTGCCTCGATAGAGAGACCAAGAGCGTGAGCAACGTTTACGAGCTCAGTTGTCTTAGCAACGTTCTCGTCGATCGGGAAGTGTGAGCCATCAAACATGATGGAAGTGAAGCCAGCCTTGATGCACTGATAGCATCCATCGTATGAACCGTGGTCAAGGTGAAGAGCAACAGGAACTGTAATTCCGAGAGACTCGTCCATAGCCTTTACCATAGCTGCAACAGTGTTTACACCTGTCATGTACTTTCCTGCACCCTCAGATACGCCGAGAATAACGGGGGAGTTGAGCTCCTGAGCTGTAAGAAGAATAGCCTTAGTCCATTCAAGGTTGTTGATGTTGAACTGACCTACTGCATACTTGCCGGCTCTTGCCTTCTTAAGCATTTCTGTTGCTGATACTAACATAATAAAGATTCCTCCTGAATTTTTTCTGATACGAGGTGATTTTTACCTCAATATTTATATTATACCACAACTTGTGATCAAATGCAAGAAAAATTTTCAAAATTCTTACAGATAAAAAATGCTCCGTACTGAAGCGGTATTCAGTACGAAGCATGAGTAATCAGAAAGTGGGGTTTCAACCCTGTTCCTTGCTGAGCTTTTTGAGGTATGACGCAGGAACTTCAGCGATTTTCCAACCTTCGCTCTTGATTTTTACAGCACATACAACAGTGGATTCAGAAGTTTTTTTCTTTGAATTTCTGTCTTTTTTTGTCAGTTTAACTTCAAACTCAAATCCCTTCTGTATATCAAGTTCTTTTGGCTTGGTATCGTATTTTTTAGCCATTTCCTCAAAGTACAGCTGTGCTCCGTCAAGGGCGGTAGCGGAGAGCTCATCTTTTTTTTCTATATCCTTGATTCTGAATTTATAATCGTCCCTGACGTCAGAGAGATCGTTGTTGTAGCTTTCGATCATATCGTTCCATTTTTCGTCAGATTTAAGCTGATCGACAACATAATCAGGAAGGATCATTGAAAAATAATTTTTGCCGCCGTTTTTGCTGATTCCTGCCTTGACGTATTTTTTCACTGCTTTTTTTGGTCCGATGAAATATATGATAGCAAGAATCACAAGAGCTATTATCAGAACAGATACGGCAGCTATAATCAGCATCGGGTGCTTGTTTTTCTTTGTGACGGCTGTTTCAGATGCTGCTGATTTCTTTTTTTTCATGGAAGATCCTCCGGAATAGTATTTTAGTTAATTATATCATAATTTGTCTCAAATGTCAATAAATAACGTTAATATTTTATGTTTTAATGAATATAATATCTGATATTGATTTTTCTTGACTTTATCAGCAAAAAAGTTTATAATATAATAATGTATACAGCTTCGGAAAGGGAGCATAATATAAGAAATCAAGGAAACATCTGTCCGGATTGAGGACAGCCCTTCAAGGAGTGTATACAAATGAGTGAAAAAGATACAAACAGCGAATCATCAGCAGAGGAAAAACTTGACGAGGCAGAGCTTGCTGAAAAGCTCGGACAGACCATCGCCAGGAATTCAAAGCACCTCATCCACTGTCTTACGGTAATTGGGCAAATAGAGGGACACTACGTTCTCTCAGAACAGAACAAAACCACAAAGTATGAGCATATAATACCTGCACTTGTTGCGATAGAGCAGGACAGAAGCGTTGAAGGTCTGCTGATAATCCTAAATACAGTCGGCGGCGATGTCGAAGCCGGCCTTGCTATTGCAGAGCTTATCTCCGCTATGAAAACGCCTACGGTATCTCTTGTGGTAGGTGGAGGACATTCTATCGGAGTACCGCTTGCAGTCAGTGCAAAGCATTCCTTCATAGTGCCGAGTGCGTCCATGACGATACATCCTGTTCGCATGAACGGAACTGTTCTCGGAGTTCCGCAGACGCTGACCTATTTCGATAAAATGCAGGATAGGATAGTTAATTTTGTGCTGAAGAACAGCCGGATCAAGGAGGAAGATTTCCGCCGCTTTATGATGAATACGGAGGAACTCGTGCTTGATGTCGGAAGTGTACTTGAAGGCGAAAAGGCTGTGGAGTACGGTCTTATCGACAGGCTCGGAGGTCTCAGCGATGCTATGGAATGTCTTTATGAGATGATTGAAAATACAGAAAAAAGATATCAGTAAAGGCAAACCTCACAAGGCTTGTGCAAAATATGATAGCAGATTTTGTACAAAGCCGTA
This sequence comes from Ruminococcus sp., assembly GCA_017516465.1. Lineage (GTDB taxonomy): Bacteria > Bacillota > Clostridia > Oscillospirales > Ruminococcaceae > Ruminococcus. The sequence goes on along the minus strand of JAFXCR010000030.1, from coordinate 66,890 downwards.
AGGCGTGCTTTGTACGGTATTGCCTGAAATATACGGAGAAACCACAGCTGCTTTCTGTGGTTTCTCCTGAAAAAGAAAGGATTTACGGAGAAAAAATGGCAGAACAAAAAAAGAATGGCACCAGAACAGCTTCCCGGCAGAGAAAACCAGAGATTTCAAAACCCGTTGAAACGGTGAAAGAAAAAAATGAAACTCAAAAAAGGACAATAGAAAATGATCAGAATCAGTTCTGGTCGGTAGTTCTTTTTGCAACTGGAATACTTATCGCATTTATGGTGCTTATAAAGGGAACAGCAGGCTGGCGTAAAATACATAATATGCTGTTGGGTCTTTTCGGGGCGGCAGTTATCTTTGTTCCGATAACGCTAATATTTACAGCTATCCAGATAGGTGCTGAAAAGAGTCAGAGAAAGGTTACAGGCAGAGCCTTCTGGGGAATTGCAATGGCATTTCTTTTTTCAGCTGCATTGCAGATATTTGCGGTTGGCGAGCTTCCTGGCAGAAATTTCTGGAATCATTTTTCCGTACTTTATTCAAACGGCACAGATCTGAAAGGCGGCGGTGTTGCGAGCCTTCTGATTGCAGGTCCGCTTCTTGCGATATTCGGAGGCATGGGTGCAAGGATCGTTACAATAATCATGTTTTTTGTCTTTGGAATGCTTATGACAGGCAAAGGACTTATGGATTTTTTCAGGCTTCTTCTTTTGCCGTTCAAATTCATGGGAGACTGTATTGAAGGTCTTATCAACGTGCTTATGGGCGGTAATTTTGAGGACGCTTTTGAGGATGATTATTTTGACGATGATAAGGAGAAAATTCAGTTTGATGAGGATCTTGAAGCAATAGGGTTTATTGACAGCAGATGTGGTTCATCTAAGGTTTCCGGAAGGAGTACATCTGATGACGGTTTCATTATGGATATTCCGCTGCCAACTGACAGTATGACAGTAAGAACGGAAAATTCTGCGGCACCTGTTGCAAGTACATATGCTGATGAGTCTGATGAGAATCTTGAGGCACTTATTTCAAGGGCGGCAGGTGGAACATCTGCTGGTCTTGAATCCGGATATGATTCTGCTGATGCTGAAGAAGAAAACGTTCCGAAGGAGCAGATATACATACTTCCCTCAGTAGAACTGCTTACACCTCCGATGGCTAAATCGAACAGTGCAGAAGCAGTAATAGAACTCAGAGAAAAATCAGATATTATCAAGAATACCTTGAAAAGCTTCGGAATAGAGGTGAAGATAATGGATATCCTCAGAGGACCGTCCATTACACGATATGAAATCCAGCCGGGTGCAGGCGTGAAGGTTTCCAGAATCAGGGGACTTGAGGATGATATAGCTCTCAATCTTGCGGCTATGGGCGTAAGAATAGAAGCTCCGGTGCCGGGAAAAGCGGTAGTGGGAATAGAGGTTCCGAACACATACAAGGATATGGTGACGCTACGTGAAATACTCCAGAGCAATGAGTTTCGCAGTTCAGAAAGTAAACTCACCTTTGCGGTCGGAAGAGATATTGCAGGAAATATTGTTCTCGGTGACATTACAAAAATGCCTCATGTTATTATTGCAGGAACAACAGGTTCGGGTAAATCGGTATGTACACGCTCTATCATCATGAGTATCCTCTACAATGCAAGACCGGATGAAGTAAAGCTTATTCTTATTGATCCGAAAATGGTTGAATTCAAGGTGTTTGATGGAATTCCGCATCTTCTCATACCGATTGTCATTGACGCTAAAAAGGCTGCCGGAGCTCTCAACTGGGCAGTAAATGAGATGATGCGGCGATATACGATTTTCTCGGAAATAGGTGCAAACGATCTCAAGTCATACAACAATATCGCCGAGCATGATGGTCTTGAAAAAATGCCGCAGATTGTTGTATTTATCGATGAGCTTGCCGATATGATGCTTGTTGCAGACAAGGAAGTCGAGGATTCAATCTGCCGTCTTGCTCAGATGGGACGTGCCGCCGGAATGCACCTTGTAGTTGCGACACAGCGTCCTACAACGGATGTTATTACCGGACTTATCAAGGCGAATATCCCCAGCAGAATAGCACTTTCAGTTATGTCGCAGGTGGATTCAAGAACTATCATTGATACAGCCGGAGCTGATAAGCTTCTCGGAAACGGTGATATGCTCTATATGCCCATAGGAATGAACAAGCCGATAAGAGTTCAAGGATGCTTTGCGTCAAATAAGGATATCTCAGAGACTATATCATTTATATGCGGTCAGGTAAAGGCTGAGTACGACGCTTCTATTACCGAAGCTGTTGACAGCTATGTTCCGCAGACAAAGTCGGATAAGGACAGCTCAGACGGTGCTTCTGCCGTTACTGATGGTGATTTTGTCGAACGTGCTATGGAAATCGCTGTAAATACGGGACAGATTTCCACAACGATTCTCCAGAAGAAGCTTAAGCTTGGCTATGCAAGAGCTTCAAGAATAATGGATGAGCTGGAGGAAATGGGGGTTATCGGACCTTATGAGGGCGGAAAATCCCGAAAGGTATATATGTCAAAAATGCAGTTTGATGAAAGAAGAATCAGAATGCAGGAACAATAAACATAAGGGGGGATATAATGTACGAAGGATTTCTTCCTATGACGAGACAGGAAATGGACGAGCTGGGTGTTGAACAGTTTGATTTTATATTTATAACGGGTGATGCGTATGTTGATCATCCGAGCTTCGGGGCGGCAATCGTAACAAGGCTGATTGAAGCTATGGGTTTTACAGTGGGAATTATCGCTCAGCCGGATTGGAACAGCAGCCGTGATTTCACACGGTTTGGTGCTCCGAAATATGCCTTTCTTGTGACATCGGGAAATATTGATTCCATGGTTGCACATTATACAGCCGCAAAGAGAAAGCGTTCTGATGACGCGTATTCTGCCGGAGGAAAAGCCGGAAAGCGTCCTGACCGTGCCGTTATTGTGTATTGCAGAAAACTGAGGGAGATTTACGGAGATGTTCCGATAGCAATAGGTGGACTTGAAGCTTCGCTGCGGCGTTTTGCTCATTACGATTACTGGGATAACGCTGTCCGCACGTCAATTCTTCCGGACAGCGGTGCCGATCTGCTGATGTACGGTATGGGCGAGCATCAGATCAGGGAGCTTTGTACACGTCTTGCCAATGGCGAAAAAATTACTGATATCCATGATATACGAGGAACGTGCTACATGACGGAGCCAGTGAATACTCCAATCGGAGCCGCACAGTGTCCCTCATTTGAACAGGTGAGCGAAAATAAGGCTGAGTATGCCAAGGCTACTAAAATTCAGTACGACTGGCAGGATGAGGTTTATGGAAAAACGATAGTGCAGCGATGCGGAAAAATGATGCTTGTGCAGAATCCGCCGGCACTGAGCCTTACAACAGAGGAGCTTGATTACATATACAGCCTGCCTTATACGAGGGCAGTACATCCGTCGTACGATGCACAGGGTGGTGTTCCCGGTATAGAGGAGGTGCGTTTCTCAATTACGCATAACCGCGGATGCTTCGGGTACTGTAATTTCTGCTCCATAGCACTTCATCAGGGCAGACGTATTACCTGCCGGAGCGAAAAATCGGTTCTTGAGGAAGCAGAACGTATAACAAAAATGCCTGATTTCAAGGGATATATCCACGATGTCGGCGGACCTACTGCGAATTTTCGTCATACATCGTGTGAAAAGCAGCTGAGTCAGGGACTCTGTATGGGAAAGAAATGTCTTGCTCCTACTCCTTGTCCTGCACTTAAGGCGGATCATAGAGATTATCTTACAATGCTCAGGAAAATCCGAAAGATAAAGGGAATAAAAAGAGTATTCATACGCTCGGGAATACGTTATGACTACCTTATGCAGGACGAAAATGACGAATTCATGCGTGAACTCATAAAGCATCACGTCAGCGGTCAGCTTAAAGTTGCACCGGAACACTGTTCTGCGGCGGTTCTCGATAAAATGGGAAAACCGCATATAGAGGCTTACAAGGCGTTTCAGAAGCGTTTTTACGAAATAACAAAGGGAATTGGTAAGGAACAGTATCTTGTTCCGTATCTGATGTCATCGCATCCGGGAAGTACCCTTAAAGAAGCAATCGAACTTGCACTGTTTCTTAAGGAAAACAAAATTCGTCCAGAACAGGTGCAGGATTTCTATCCCACACCGGGAACTATATCAACGTGTATGTTCTATACGGGAATTGATCCCTACACCATGAAGGAAGTATATGTGCCCCGTACTCCGAAAGAAAAGGCTATGCAGAGAGCATTGCTGCAATATTTTCTTCCACAGAACAAGGAAATTGTACTTGAAGCCCTGAAAACTGCCGGCAGACGTGATCTTATCGGTACTTCACCTAAATGTCTGGTGGAGGATATTCCTGGACGCAAGGGAGGTGACGGCAAATGGCACGGAAACGCAAAGGCAAAGTCAAAAGCACAAGCAAATTCACAGTATCGCCGGACGGAAAAGTCCAGCTCACAGCAGGGGAAAAGGAACTCCTCAAGGAGCTTAAAAAACAACTCCGGAAAAAACCGAAGAAAAAAAGGCTGAAAATGCTGAAAATCATAATTCCGGTCGTTGTACTGGTACTGATAATTACTTTTATCGCTGCTAAATGCCGGAAGGAAAATACTCCGCTGCCGGAGGATAAATTGACTGTATGTTACCTTGACGTGGGACAGGGAGATTCAATATTCCTGAGTGCCGGAGGGGAAAATATGCTCATCGACTGTGGTGAATCAGAAGAAACAGACGGAGTAATACACTTTCTTAACGAAAAAAGCGTTGAAAAGCTTGATTATATCGTGACAACTCATCCTCATTCTGATCACATGGGCGGAATGTACAAGATAATTGATAAATTCAAGGTCGGACAGGTAATAATTCCGCACCTTGACGATAAAGATTTTCCCACCACAAGATATTATGAAAAATTTCTTGATTCGTGTGATTCAAAGGATGTTACGCTGACGGAGGCAAAGGTCGGGAATTTCATTCGGCTTGGTGATGCTCAGATAGAAATAATTGCTCCGTGCAGCAAAAGCTACGAGAATGTCAATAATTATTCTGTGGGATTATTCCTGACTCATGGCGAGAATACATTTATTTTCACCGGAGATGCAGAAGCTCTTGCGGAAAAGGAAATGGCAGATTCCGGAAAGCTCCGTCATGCTGATGTGTATAAAGCAGGTCATCACGGCAGCGAGACTTCAAGCTGTACGGAATTCATGAAGGCGATATCTCCTGATTATGCGGTGATTTCATGCGGAGTGGGAAATTCCTATGGTCATCCTAATAAAAAGGCACTTAAAGAAATATCAAAGTATACTAATGAAATTTATCGTACAGACCTGAACGGTACAGTCACATTTGTATCGGACGGCAAGGAATTAGAAATAAATACGGAAAAGGACTGATTTAATGATAATTATAGACCGTTTTGAAAATGAAACGGCTGTTCTTGAAACAGAGGACGGAATGGAAACTGTTATGCGCTGCTATCTTCCGGAATATGCCAAGGAAGGCGATGTTCTTATCAAGGAAGGCTGCGGATATTTTGTGGATCACTGCGCAACAGAAGAAAGGCGGAGAGCTGCGGCTGAAAAATTCCGCAGACTGATTGACAGAAATGACTGATGTAATAATTATCGGCGGAGGAGCTGCCGGATGTATGGCTGCTGTTCATGCGGCAAGATTCGGGAAATCCGTTATCGTTTTTGAAAAAAATGAACGTATCGGACGAAAGCTTCGTATCACTGGCAAGGGAAGATGTAACGTTACAAATAATTCCTCTATGGAGGAACACATGAAGAATATCCCTGTAAATCCACGTTTTCTGTACAGCTCATATTCGAGTTTCTGTGCAGAGGAGACAATGGCTTTCTTCGAGGAGCTTGGGGTACCTCTCAAAACAGAGCGTGGAAACAGAGTATTTCCGGTAAGCGACAAAGCAGATGATGTCGCTGACGCTCTTGACCGTGAAATGAAAAAGCTCGGCGTAAAACTTATACATAAGCGTGTTTCAGGACTTGTCATCGAGGACGGAAAATGCTGCGGTGTAATTGCAGGAAAAGAGGAATTCCGTTCAGAATCAGTACTTATTGCCTGCGGAGGGAAATCGTATCCGAATACCGGTTCCAATGGTGACGGATATCTGCTTGCTGAGTCGGCAGGACATATGATTACCGATATAAAGCCGAGTCTTGTTCCGCTTGTGTCTCCCGACAAATACTGTGCCGAGATGATGGGACTTTCTCTGAGAAATGTTACGCTGAAGCTTTTCGACCGTGAAAAGCTGATTTACAGCGAACTCGGAGAAATGCTTTTCACTCACTTTGGTGTATCAGGTCCGCTTGTTCTGAGTGCAAGCTCGCATATCCGTGATATGCAGCCGAATCGCTATACACTGAAAATCGACCTTAAACCCGGACTTACCGCAGAACAGCTTGATATGCGTATTCAGCGTGATTTCAGCGAGAATCTCAACCGTGATTTCGCAAACGGCATAAGAAAACTTCTGCCGGCAAAGCTGATTCCTGTTGTGGTAAGGCTTTCGGGAATTCCGGCAGAACAGAAGGTGAATGGCATCACCAGAGAGCAGCGTCGTAAGCTTGGTGAGCTTATCAAGGATTTTCCTGTGAGAATTTCTGCATTCCGTCCGGTTGATGAAGCAATAATCACAAGCGGCGGAGTTTCTGTCAGGGAGATTAATCCTAAAACTATGGAATCAAAGCTGGTTTCCGGATTATTCTTTGCCGGAGAGGTTATAGATGTTGACGCTTATACGGGAGGCTTCAACTTACAGATCGCGTTTTCTACTGCTTATTCGGCAGCTATGTATATGTAATGGCTGTACTTTATATTAAATCAAGGAGAAGATTATGAAAACAATCAATATCGCAATTGACGGTCCTGCCGGTGCAGGAAAAAGTATTATCGCAAAAATGGTTTCTGCGAAGCTCGGATATATTTATGTTGATACAGGAGCACTTTACCGTGCAGCGGCGTTGTATATCACAGAAAATAATATTTCCGATGAGGAAATAGAAAAATCGCTTGAGAATGCTGATATTTCGCTGAAGTTCATTGACGGAGCTCAGAGGGTATTCGTTGGAGATAGGGATGTTTCTGATCTTATCAGAACACCGGAAATATCCATGGCGGCATCAAGAACATCGGCTATACCGGCTGTAAGAGCGTATCTTTTTGAGACTCAGAAGAAGATAGCACAGGAAAACAACGTGATAATGGACGGAAGAGACATTGGAACAGTTGTGCTTCCTGATGCGGAAGTGAAGATATTCCTGACTGCTTCCGCTGAGGAACGTGCAAACAGACGCTACAAAGAGCTTTCTGTAAAGCCTGACTGTCCGCCGTATGAGGAAATCCTCAAGGATATAATCCAGCGTGATTATCAGGATATGAACCGTGAAACATCACCGCTCAGACAGGCAGAGGATGCAATTCTTGTAGATACAACAGAACTCAACCTTGAACAGTCTGCTGACGAAATAGTAAGAATAATTAATGAAAGAACGGCAGGTGAGATTTGATGTATTATTTCTGCAGATTTCTTGTCTGGCTTTATATGCACATTGCGTACAGTCTGCGATATGTAGGCAGAAAGAACATTCCCAAGAAAAAATCTGTGATATATGCTTCCAATCACCGAAGCTATGCAGATCCTCCGCTTGTAGGTGCCGGATCCCGTGGAAAAATCTCGTTTATGGCTAAAGAGGAACTTTTTGAAAACAAGGCTTTTGCATTTCTCATAAAATCACTGGGAGCCTTCCCTGTGGCAAGAGGAAAAGGCGATACAGCGGTAATAGATACTGCTGTTGAAAAGCTGAACAACAAGAGAAGTCTTATGATTTTTCCGGAAGGAACACGTTCCAAGGACGGAAAGGTTGGCAGAGGTCATAGCGGAGCTGCTCTTATTGCGGCAAAATCAGGATGTCAGATTATTCCGGTAGGTATTGTTTACGGAGAAAAGCTTCGTTTCCGTACAAAATTAAGAGTAGTTTACGGCGAGCCGATAGATCCGGCAGAATACGTTGAAATATGCGAAAATCCCAATCCCCGACAGCTTTCAAAGCTGAAGAAGCGCTACATGGCTGATATCAAGCGTATCGTTGAGGGCGAACCGGAAGTACAGGCAGAAACTGTTTCTGATGGAGGATCAGATAATGAGTAAGGTTACAGTTGCAGAGTCAGCCGGATTCTGCTTCGGAGTTGACAGAGCTGTAAAAATGGTATACAGCGAGCTTGAAAAGAATACAAAAGTAGCAACTCTCGGACCGATTATTCACAATCAGGACGTAGTGAATGATATGAAGGCGAAAGGGGCAAGAATTATAGATTCTGTGGACGAGCTTGAAGATGATGAAACAGTAGTAATAAGATCTCACGGAGTCGGCAGAGAAATATACGAGAAGATTGCTGCAAAAGGAAACAGAATGCTTGACGCAACGTGTCCTTTCGTGTCGAGAATACACAAAATAGCCGCTGAAAAGACAAAACAGGGATACTATGTTCTTATTGCAGGCGATGCCTCACATCCTGAGGTTCAGGGGATTGTTGGGCATTGTGACGAAAATTGCCTTGTTTTTAAGGATGATTTTGAGCTAAAAGACTTTTTTGAAAAAAAATTCAAAAATCTTAAAAAAAAGCTTGCAATTGTGGCACAAACAACGTATAATATAGTAGTATGGGATGATTGTTTAAACGTGATCCCGAAAGACGATCCGGATATTGAAATTTCCGATACGATATGTAATGCTACCGATACAAGACAGTCTGATGCGGCTGAGCTTGCAAAAGCTTCGGATATCATGCTGGTAGTTGGCGGCAGACACAGCTCAAATACAGTAAAGCTGTATGAAGTGTGCAGTCGTTACTGTAAAACGTATCATATTGAAAATTCGGACGAGCTTCGGTCATTGAAGATTCCCGTTGCTGAAAAAATCGGCATTACTGCGGGGGCATCTACCCCTGCTTATATAATTAAGGAGGTACAAACCACTATGGCAGAAAACGGAATTATTACAGCTGCTCAGGATGAAGAAATCGATTTTGCAGAGGCACTCGATCAGTCATTCAAAAAAATACATACAGGAGAGAAGGTTAAGGGAACTGTTGTAAGCGTTGATAACGCAGAAATTACAGTTGATCTCGGAACAAAGCATACAGGTTATGTAAAGCTTGAAGATCTTACAGATGATCCTTCAAAGAAGCCCGAAGATATCGCTAAGGTTGGCGATGAGATCGAACTCATCGTTATCAAGGTTAACGATGCAGAAGGCACAGCTCAGCTTTCCAAAAGAAAGGTTGACGAGCAGGCTGGCTACGACGTTGTTGTAAAGGCTCAGCAGGAAGGTACTGTTCTTGAAGGCGTTGTTCAGCACATCGTAAACAAGGGCGTTACTCTTAACTACCTTGGCGTAAGAATCTTTATCCCCGCTTCACAGACAGGTCTCCCCAGAGGAGCAGAGCTGGACGAGCTTCTTAAGAAGAAGGTAGAATTCACAATCATTGAAGTGACTGAGGGCAAGAAGAGAGCAGTAGGCTCTATTAAGGCTGTTCAGAACGCTAAGAAGGCAGAAGCTCAGGCTAAGTTCTGGGATGCTGCAAACGTTGGCGATGTTTATGTGGGCAAGGTAAAGTCTCTCACAAGCTTCGGTGCATTTGTTGATCTCGGTGGAATTGACGGAATGGTTCACATTTCTGAGCTTTCATGGAAGAGAATCAAGCACCCCAGCGAGGTTGTTGCTGTTGGTGATACTCTTGAAGTATACATCAAGGATCTCAGCCGTGAGGACAACAGAATTTCTCTCGGCTTCAAGAAGGCTGAGGATAATCCATGGGAAATCTTCAATGCTAACTACAATGTAGGTGATGTTGTTAAGGCAACAATCGTTTCTATCACAAGTTTCGGTGCATTTGCTAAGATTATTGACGGCATTGATGGTCTTATCCACATCTCTCAGATTGCTGACAAGAAGGTTGAAAATGTTAAGGACCTCCTTACAGTAGGCGAAGAAGTTGACGTAAAGATTATCGACATTGACGCAGATTCTCATAGAATAAGCATCTCTATGCGTGCTCTTATCGAGGATGCAGAAGAAGCTGCTGATGAGGATGCTGTTGAAGAAGAAGCAGTTGCTGAGGAAGTAATTGCAGAAGAAACAGCTGTTGAAGAAGACGCTGAATAATTATAATAAAAGAGCTGCTTTATGCGGCTCTTTTTTGCATATTTACAATAAAAGCCGCACCTTTCTGGTGCGGCTTTCGCTATCAGTTGCTGGAATTATTATCTGAATTTCTGTCCTGATAATTGCTGTTGGAGTTCTTATCAGAAACCCTGTTATCAGAGTTCTTGTTCTGAGAGTCTGAGTTATTCTTGTTGCTGTAATTATTTTTGTTCTTGCCCATAATAAAGACCTTTCTCCGCACAGCCGCTTCACCCGTAAAGTCTGGCAGTCGTGCGGATAACAGGCAGCTTTACAAAAAGGGGATGCGTAGGAAGATTATTATTTTTTCTTCCATGACTTTAGTATGAGCAGTATCGGACAGAATATTCAGTTCTCAGTCAATTTTTGTGAATCTGCGTACATCACCAGATTTTCCGACAAACATTGACTTAGGTCTTGCCCATACCTGACCGTCAGAGAGTGATTTATAGATGATGAGTTCCTCATTGTTTTCACTGTGACGTGCAACGGCTATAAGCTGATATTCACCGCCCTTGAAGTGACGGTATTTTGCTCCTTCAACGATTTCTGTCTCATTGTCCTCCTGAACGGAAACGGCTGAAATTTCCACAGGCTGATTGTTGACGATATCGTCTGAAACTATAATCATTGAGGAATACGGCGGCATTTTTATATAAGCTCCGCCGTTGTTTACCTGTATCTGCTTTGCACCGATGACATCAACCAATGCAGGAAGATGTGTTCCGAAATTGAGGTCAAACTCGTAATCAGCGAGATTGAGAGCAATATAGATAGTCTGATCGCCCTGAGTTTTCTTGAAAAGAAGCTGCTGATTCGTAATCATTATTCTTTCGTAAACACCGGTACGAAGAGCCGGATATGCACGATAGATTCTTCCGAGCTTTACAATGTGATTGTACAGGGAAGTATTTTCGCTGTTCATATCCTGAAGGTGGAGACAAGGGCGGAGATTGCTGTCGGAATTGTTTTCCTTGCGTCCCTGAACGCCGTACTCACTGCCGTAGTAGATAGACGGAATACCTGGCATTGCGTACATAAGTGTATATATAAGCGGCAGATATGCCTGATTGTTTACAGTACTTGCAAGACGGTTGACATCGTGGTTGTCAACGAAATTATAGAGGCTGATGTCTCTGTAAATACCGCCGTTTGCTCCGGACTGACGATTTATGGAGTAGTCTATTTCAAAGTAGTTCTTGTCGTTGTGCGAGGAGTAAAGTCCCTTGTAGCATTCGTAGTTCGTAACGCTGTCAAGCATTTCTGGATTTGCCCAGCGGTTGTAGTCGCCGTGAATTATCTCGCCCATAAGCCAGAAATCAGGACGCTTTCCCTTGCAGAAGCTTCTTATTCTTCTGAAGAAGTCAAAGTCGATGCAGTCAGCGGCGTCAAAGCGGATACCATCGATTTTAAATTCTTCAATCCAGTAGTTTACAGCGTCGATAAGGTGATCGCATACGCCTACGTTTCGCAGATTGAGCTTCACAAGATTGTAGTGACCATTCCAGCCCTCGTACCAGAAGGGATCTCCGCAAGGGGAAGAACCACCGAAATTGAGGTTCTGGAACCAGTCGCAGTAACCGCTGCTCTGACCTTTTTCCTGAATATCAACGAACTGCGGAAATTTTCTTCCGACATGGTTGAATACTCCGTCCAGAATAACTCTGATTCCGTTTTCATGAAGCTTGTTGCAGATATTGCGGAAGGAATCGTTATCGCCAAGACGTCTGTCGATTTTTTTGTAGTCTATGGTATCGTAGCCGTGCTCGACAGATTCAAATACAGGTCCGAAATAAACAGCGTCAACGTTCATTTCCTTGAGATGAGGAATCCAGTCGAGTACCTTGTCAAGGCGGTATACGATTTCACCGCCGTCATTGAATCTCGGTGCTCCGCAGAATCCAAGAGGATAGATGTGATAAATTATTGCGTTTTCATACCAGTTCATATAGTTGTTACTCCTTATAGTGGTTATTTTGTGCTGCCTTCAAGGAAATATGAGGCTTCCATATCTGCAACGCTGAGAGCGAATGCAAGCGGATACATTTCAAGAGCCTTACCGATTATGTTTTTGTCTTCAGTGCCGGAAAATCCCATGTGATATCGGATAGCGAAAGCTTCCTCACGGGAAAGACGGCTGTCTCCATAGAAGAAACCGGAGATTATGTATACGGATTTTTCGCCATGACCGTAAGGGAGAGTGTCATTTATTGTATAGCATGGATACTTTTCCCATACGCCATCGTCATTTTTACGGTTTCTGTATTCGACAGTATAGAAGTTTATTTTGCAGAGATCGTGGAGCAGTGCGACTATGGCGATTGTTTCGTCGGAATACTCCATTCCATATTTTTCCCTTACTCTCGGACGTGAAAGATAGTCCTTGAGACAGTGATATACATTTACGCTGTGTTCAACGAGTCCGCCTTCGTAGGAGCCGTGATAGCGTGTACTGCTCGGTGCGGTGAAGAAATCGCTTTTTTTAAGATATTCAAGAAGCTTATCAGCACCTTCACGCTTGATATTTTCGTTATATATAGAGATAAATTCTTCTTTTGCTGTCATAAATGCTTCCTCCGAAAAATATTTTCTTTTAAAATTATACCACGTTTTATAATAATAATCAATAGTTTTATTATTTTGGCATATGTAAGAAATATAGGTGATGTAGGGTTCGATGCCCACATCGCACCGCTGACAAATTACATTCATTACGGGCGGATGTGGGCATCCGCCCATACACAGGAAATAAACTTATAAAATATATTTGCTTACAAAAATTCTACACATACATTATTTTGCTTAATGAATGGCAAAAAGTGTTGTAATTTTTATCAGAATATGATATAATATAAAGGCAACTATTCCAAAAAGGAGAATCGCAAATGGCTATTACAGAAGCAGTTGAAAATTATCTCGAAACTATACTGATCCTGTCAAAGCAGCAGCCCGATGTTCATGCTATTGATATATGCTCATATCTGGGATATTCACGTCCCACCGTATCTATCGTACTGAAAAAGATGAAGGATGACGGTCTTGTTCTGGTTGATGAGAACAACCACATTACTCTTACGGAAAAAGGCAGAGGTGTCGCTGAACACGTTTATGACCGCCATACTGTTATTTCGGAATTTTTCATGCTTCTCGGAGTTGGACGTGATACAGCAGCGGAAGATGCCTGCAAGATTGAGCATGATATTTCGGATGAAACCTTTGAGTGTCTCAGAAAGCATTGCAGAAAGCTTGCGGAAGAACAATCTGTAAAAAAATAACCGGAGGGTAAGCGTAATATGAATAAATTTGAGATATTCAGAAACGAAAATCCTGTTTTTGTTTTTAAATCATATAATATAAAGGAAAACGATGAAACGATTGATATTGAATTTTCCTTTGAAATTCCGGAGCTTGCACAGTTCAGTCCCGGCTGGAGCTTTCCGAAACCTGCCGGACTGACCGTTTCCGGAGACAGAGTATTTGAAAATCTTGTTTTCAATATGGGAATGGCAGAAGCCGTGAGCTACTGGAAAGCAGTTTGCTCGCCGGAATTCAGAATTGAATGTGGATTTCTGACCGAAGAACAGAAGAAGTGGTGGGAAAAATTATGGTTCCTCGGATTGGGAGAATTTCTTTTTATAAACGGAATTGAAACCACTCAGGAGGAGCTTGTAAACATTACCTGTACCGGAAAAGAAGTAAATACCGGTTCGTGTGCAGACCGTGAACTTAACGGCTGCCTTATCCCGATAGGCGGCGGAAAGGATTCTGCTCTTACGCTGGAGACTTTGAAAAATTCCGGGATGGATTGCCGCTGTTACGCTATCAATAAAAGATGTTCCATAAGTGTAACAGTGGAGGCGGCTGGTTTGCCGGAGGATACTCTTATAACGGCACAGCGGAAGTTCGACCGCAGTCTTATAGAACTCAACAACAAGGGATATCTTAACGGTCATACTCCGTTTTCGTCGATTGTTGCGTTTTCAGCAGAAATTACAGCATATCTGTATGGCTTGAAATATATTGTCCTGTCGAATGAAGCAAGTGCAAATGAAAGTACCGTTGCAGACAGCAGCGTTAATCATCAGTATTCAAAGAGCTATGAGTTTGAACATGACTTCCATGAGTATGAGGAAAAATATCTCGGCACCGGAATAAGCTATTTCAGCTTTCTGCGTCCGCTGACGGAATTCCAGATCGCCGGAATGTTCGTTTCACACAGAAAATATCTGCCCGTATTCAGAAGCTGTAATCTCGGAAGTAAAGTTTCGCCCGATATATGGTGCGGGGAATGTCCGAAGTGCCTTTTTGTCAGCCTGATACTTTCACCGTTTCTCAGCCTTGACGAGCTGAAAGAAATTTTTGGCAGAGATATGCTGAATGATCCGGTAATGATGGAATATTTCATTGAGCTTATAGGTGAATCTGGGCACAAGCCTTTCGAGTGCGTGGGCAGCGTCAGTGAAGTAAATCTTTCTGTATCGCTTGCTATTAAGAAGCTTGAGTCACAGGGCGTGGAGCTTCCGCTGCTCTTTGGGGAGTATGTGAAGCGTGGACTTTATCATCCGGAAAATCTTGAATCTCTCAGAAAGGAATTCTGCTGTTACTTCAATGAGCAGAATCTTCTGACGGATGAATTCAAAACAATTTTAAAGAAAGAAATGGAGAATCTCCTTTGAAAAGATTTGTAAATCACATAAAAAATCTCATTGAAAATAAATCTGTCTGTATTCTCGGATTCGGCAGAGAGGGCAGAGCAACATTTGAAATCATCAATAAATACTGCAAACCGGCTTTTGTTGCGATTGCTGATCTCAACGAAATTGATCCGGCTGCAAATGGGATATCTGGCGATGTGAAAATGATCTGCGGAGCCGATTATCAGAAATCTCTCAGCGAATTTGACCTTGTTTTCAAAAGTCCGGGAATCGTACTCGAAAAGCAGCCTGACGATCTTGAGTGTACCATAACATCCGAAACACAGGTGTTTTTTGAGGTTTACCGTGAGCAGATAATCGGTATTACCGGAACTAAGGGAAAAAGTACAGTTACATCACTGATTTACCATATCCTTAAAGAGTCCGGCAAGAAGTGCATAATTGCCGGAAATATCGGAATTCCCGTATTCAATATCGCAGAGGAAATGACAGATGAAACTATCGTTGTCTGCGAGCTTTCATGTCATCAGCTTGAATATATGACGGTTTCTCCGTCAGCGGCGGTATTCCTCAATCTCTACGAGGAGCACCTTGACCATTACGGAACAATGGAACGCTATTACAATGCAAAGAAAAACATTTATCTTTATCAGGATGAGGATGATTGTCTGCTGATAAACAGTGATATTGCACCCAAGGATGATGACGGTCTTGTTTTCAGTATTTCTGATAAGAATCCTGAGTCCGATATTTATGTAAGCGATGGTGTTGCTGAACTCAAATTCAGCGGCGAAAGCTATAAAATTCCTGTTGACAGGATAAAGCTTCTCGGAATCCACAATCACTTCAATATTGCAGCAGCATATTTCATGACATCTCCTTTTATAAGTTCGGAGGAATTTGAAAGTGCTCTCTGTACTTTCGATCCTCTTGCTCACCGACTTGAATTTGTGGGTACGTTCAAGGGAATCCGCTGGTATGATGATTCCATTTCAACTGCCTGTGCAACGGCTATCGAAGCGGTAAAAAGCGTTCCTGACGCCGGAACCATTCTTATCGGCGGCATGGACAGAGGAATTGACTACACCTCGCTTGTGAAATTTCTCAGTACTGCGGATGTAAACGTGATCTGCATGGAGACTTCTGGAAAGCGTGTTTTTGATATGCTTCAGGCGGCAGATGTCAAAGAGTCTGAGCGTGTTCATTATGCTGAACACCTTGAGGATGCAGTAGATCTTGCGGCGAAAATTACTACGGAGGGAAAGAGCTGTGTGCTGTCTCCGGCTGCTGCAAGCTATGGAATTTTCAAGAATTTTGAAGAACGAGGCGATGTGTTCAAGAGCCTTGTCAGAAAATTAAAGTGAAATCATGAACAATATCCGGATAAATTATTGTCCGGATATTTTTTATTTCACACAATTAATTAACTCACCAAATGTTGCGATTATGACCAAAAATTGCTATACGCATTTGGTGCAAAGTGCCAAATGTTTTGAAATATCTTTAAAAAAACTTGACTTTGATTTGTGCATTCACTATAATGATTATGACATGACAGAGCTGTGATTTAGGCTTAGCAGCTTCTTGGTCAGAGATGTCTGCTTTATTTAGGTAAACGGCATCTGCATGATTGTAAAATTGTTTTGGAGGGAATTACAATGCACAAAAAATTAATCAGAAAGAGCGGAGCAGCACTTCTTGCGGCGTCAATGGCTTTAAATGCGGCTATTGTTACAACACCGTCCGTATTTGTGACTGCTGCTGACGAGATTCGAATTGAGTTCGAGGACGCAACTATTACCGGTGACGTAACTGTTGAAAAGAATTCCGGTGCAAGCGGCGGTTCTTGTCTCAAAATGACTGACAGCGGAACGATCAGCATTGACTTTAATGCTGAAGAAGCAGGTATGTATACTCTGACTATTTTCGCCGGAGGTATCGGCGGAGCGAAGCAGCAGAATCTTACTATCAACAGCGTAAGTCAGGGAGCACTGTCCATTCCTGTAAATGACACAGGATTTGAAGCAATCTCAATGACTGTAAAGCTCAATAAGGGCAAAAACAACCTTACTATTGAAAAGAGTTGGGGATGGACAAACTTCGACTACTTCACAATCGAAGCAGCTTCACTTCCGCCTATCAAGGCTTCACAGGTAACTGTATGCGACGTAAAGGCAACAGCTGAAACAAGAAGCCTCATGAATTACCTTTCTGAAGTTTACGGAAATAACATCATTTCCGGTCAGCAGGAAATCTATTCCGGCGGTCCTCACGGTCTTGAGTATGAGTTTGAATACCTTAAAGATCTCACAGGTGAGTATCCTGCTATCAGAGGTTTCGACTACGGTAACTTCTGCTGTCCTGCATTCGGCAGCGACGACGGCTCAACTGACCGTATTATTGATTGGGTAAAGAATAAGAACGGTATCGCTACTGCTTCATTCCACTATAATGTACCTAAGGATTTTGAAAGCTACAAGATTGGTCAGAAAATTGACTGGTCAAAGACAACATACACAGCTAAGGATACAGATTTCTCACCTTCTGCGGCTGCTACACCCGGTACAAAGGAAAATGAGTACTACTTACAGGGACTTGAAGTTCTTGCAAAGGAATTCAATGAACTTGAAGAACAGGGAATCCCGATTCTCTGGAGACCTCTCCACGAAGCAGAAGGCGGCGGCGGTGAGACAGGCTCATGGTTCTGGTGGGGCAGAGAAGGCTCTGAAGCTTACAAGAAGCTCTGGATCTACACTTATGAGACACTCACAAATGATTTCGGCTGTCACAACCTTATCTGGGAGTGGAACAGCTACAACTTCTCTACATCTGAAAACTGGTATCCCGGCGATGCTTATGTAGATATTATTGGTTACGATAAGTACAATTGCACAGACTGGTCAACAGGAAGTCCGGTTCTCAAGCACAATGACAGTGCTATCAGTGCAACATTCTATGGAATTATGGAAAAGTATGACAGCAAGAAAATGGTAGCAATGGCTGAAAATGACTGCTTCTCAACAGTTGACAATCTCATTGCTGAAAAGGCTGGTTGGCTCTACTTCTGTACATGGTACGACGGCGGAAGCCAGGATACTAATTTCCTTTCTGATCCTGTATTCAATACAAAGGAAGACACAATCAAGATGTATCAGAGCGATTACTGCATCACTCTTGACGAACTTCCGACAAATCTTTATTCAAGATCAACACCTACACCTACACCTATCCCTACAACAACTACAAAATCAAAGCCTATTACAACAACTACGACAACAGTAGCAGATCCCGACAAGAATTACGGAAAGGTTTTACAGGACAGCACAACAGGCAACTTCAAGGTTACACTTCCTGAAGCTGTTGATGAATTCTATATTACAGTTGAAGTACCTTCCGGTGTAACATATGCAAACGGTGGTCTTGGAATTTCTATCCCGCTCAATGGCGAATACTACTGGGTAAATATTCAGTGGGAAACAAAAAAGAGCGGTGCTGTAAAGGTGAATTTACTTGATGATTTCCTTAACTGCTCACTCGGAACAGAGGTTGTCGAGGATGAGGATATTATCGAGGCAGTAAAGGCAGAGCTCGGCACATCAAAATCATACGAAGGACAGATCTGGTACGCAGAAAAGAATGGTACAGCTCTTGAAGATAAGTCTGGAATCAGTATCACTGGAGTTTATACCATGAAGACAGACGAACCTACACCTGGTCCTTCAATTCCTTCACAGAATGACGGCAAGGGATTCTATGTTGACGGACAGACAATTCGTGACGCAAACGGAAATGCCTTTGAAATGCGTGGTGTAAACATTGCACACGCATGGTACAAGGATAAGACAGAGCAGTCTATCAAGGCAGCTGCTGGTCTTGGCACAAACTGTGTTCGTATCGTATGCTCAGATGGAGCTAAGTGGGATAAGACTACTGCTTCTGAGATCGAGGACATCATAGGCTGGTGTATCGAAAACAAGCAGATCTGTATTCTTGAAGCACACGATGCAACAGGAAGCAATTCAAATGCAGATATCGTAGCTGCTGCTGAATACTGGGCAACAATGGCAGATCTCCTCAATGCAAACCGCAAGTATGTTATCCTTAACATTGCTAATGAATGGTACGGCGACTGGAACAGTGCTGGCTGGGCTGATGGCTGTAAGGAAGCTATCAAGGTTGTTCGTGATGCCGGCATCAAGAATATGATCATGATCGACAGCGCCGGCTGGGGACAGTATCCTACATCAATCAAGGACGAAGGTGCTTCAGTATTTGCATCAGATCCTGAAAAGAATACAGTATTCTCAATCCATATGTATGAGTATGCAGGCGGTACAGCTGAAATGGTAAAGAACAATATTGACGGTGCTCTTGAGTGTGGTGCCCCTGTGCTTGTTGGTGAGTTCGGTCTCAAGCATACTGACGGTGATGTTGATGAAGCAACAGTTATGAGCTACTGCAAGCAGAATAACATGGGCTACATTGCATGGTCATGGATGGGTAACAGCGGCGGCGTTGAGTATCTTGACCTCGTAAGCAGCTGGGACGGCACAAAGCTCACAGAATGGGGCGAAATCTACTTCGATGCTATCAAGAACAATTCTGAGATCGCTTCTGTATTTACACCGCAGTCTGGTCCGTCAGCAACGCTTTACGGTGATGCAAACTGTGACGACAAGGTTCTTCTCAATGATGCTATTCTTATCATGCAGGTTATCGGAAATCCTGACGCTTATGCAGTAGGCGGTTCCGAGGAAAGTGCTATTACAGCACAGGGTGTATTAAATGCTGATGTTTCCGGAAACGGTGATGGTCTTACAAACAAGGATGCTCTTGCAGTTCAGAAATATATTCTTAAGACCGGAGAGCTTCCGGAGGCTTGATATAAGTTCCTGATCTCATAGTATTATAAAATAATGAAAACTGCTTCTGATACTTAAATCAGAAGCAGTTTTTTTATTGATGATATGTATCTGATAAAAAAAGCTGACAGGATTAACCTGTCAGCTATGGGGGGAATTATAGAAGATTGCTTTAATTATGCCTTGAATACTGCACGGACGAAGTTGTAAAGATGAGCATGAATGCTGTTATCGCCGTGGTATCCGCTTTCGTAATAGTGCCAGATGTGTGGCACGCTGTTCTTTGTAAAGTTATTGTGATATCCTTCGGGAGTGCTGTAAACTACTGTATCATTGCCGCCGGCAGTGATAAGGATAAGTGAAGGAGCAGCTTCCTCAGAGGAGAACTTCCATGCACCTGAAGCTCCGGGAGCAGGGCAGATAGCACCAACATAACCGAAAAGATCAGGATGCTTCATTGCAATGTTGAGAGATTCACGTCCACCCATTGAGAATCCTGTGATAGCGGTATTCTCTCTGCCTGTTGCAACACTGTATTCCTTTTCGATAAGGGGCATAAGCTCAGTAGTAAGAACTGTATCAAAGTTGTCGTATGCGATATTGTTTGCGTCATCCATTGCAGAGCAGTCATCCTGTGACTGACTGGAATAGATGTAAGGGAATACCACGATCATATCCTTTGCAGCACCTTCAGCGATTGCATTACCGATGATCTCTTTTGTGTACATTGTGCCGTTTCCCTTGATTATCATTCTGTCCTGATTTTCCCAGTAACCGTGCATAACGTAGAGAACGGGATATTTCTTATCTGTGGTGTAGCCTGCCGGAAGAAGTACATTGTACTTTTTGTTTCTGCCGCAGAACTTTGAATAGTAGCTTTTTGACTGTAATGTACCGTACTGAATGCCTGACTGCTGCTGCTTGGAACTTTCAGGTTCGCTTATTACCATCTGTGCCTGTACAACAGGAGTATATTCTGATATTGTACGCATTTCACCTGACGGAGTATCATCTGGTTCAGGCTGATCAATTACTGTCTTTTCAAATTTCTTGATTTTTCCGAGTATATACTGCTGAATCATCAGCACGTCTGAGATATTATTCTTTCCGTCCTGATTTACGTCAGCAGCGAGAGTTCTTGCATTTGTTGCGAATACACCGCTGATAGCACCTCGTCTTGCGAGAACAAGATCAAATGCGTCGATTCTGCCATCGTTGTCGATATCACCGAGAGTAAATGTGGTAGGTGCAGGACCTTCAATTTTAGTGCCGGGAAGTGCACCGATAGCCTCGTCGATGTAGAAGTTGTTTGTTGTTTCAGCTGTTTCGATATACAGAAGCATATCAGTAGCGTCAGCGGGAATGGTGTAGTTGGAATTTGCGAGCTGTACCCATTCACCCTTAATTGCCTTCGCTTCGGCAATTGTGTCGTAGTGCGGCTCACCGTCAGAACCGGTATACTGTAATTTCATGTAGAACTGATCTGTGGCGTCACCGTCAAAATACATTACATCAGCACTGAAGCTATATTCCTGACCGGGAACGAATACCTTAGGATTGAGGGGCTTGCCAGCACCGTGCCATGAAGAAGTTCTTTCCTGAACGAGGAGAGCTTCCTTGCCCTTCATGAAGGTTCTGCCGCTTGTGAGAATGGAGGATGAGCCTCTGCTTTCCCATGAACAAGTATCCTGTTCAAACTCATCGTGAAAGAACCAGCCGTTTTCGTCGGGCTGTGATCCGGGAGTAACACCGCTTCCTTCGAGAGATACAACGAAAGTTGAAACGCTCTGTGCGGGGAGGGATGCGAAGAAACCGGTTCCGTCATTTTCGAGATCTTCTGTAAGAGCAAGATTTTCACTTGATGATGTTCTGTAACGGTCAACGTCAACGATTTTTTCGCCGCTGCCGATACTGAAACTCTGAGTATATGTTTCACTGCCCTTGTTGATAGCAACGATAGTTACCTGTTTGTTGTCGTTTTTGTAAGCTGAAACAAGAACGTTGCTTGCCGGCTGTTCTGTAACATCAATTCTCACATCGCCGGGACGTACCCACTTGGAGTACTGAGACATATTATAGCCTCTCTTGGTGATTTTTCCGTTTTCGTCCATGAGACCGTAGCTTCTTCTGATGTACCACCATACATAAGCACTCATATTACCTACAACCATAGCGTTGTGGATATTTTCAGAAACCTGAAGTGCTTCGGGCCAGCGGTTTGCGGAATCAGCTTCACTGTTCGGAACATAAACCTCAGTCATCCAGATTTCCTTGCCGCTGTTTTCAAGAGCAGGGAAGTCCATCTGGCTTCTCTGGGTGCCGTACATATGAGTTGCGAACAGATCACAGTTTGCCATAGCCTTTGAGTTGTTGAGGATTTTATTGTAGTAATCCTTGTTTGTATACTGGAATGTTTCAGGCGACATCAGTCTTGTACTTGTGATCTTATCGCCGTAATTTGCAAGAAAGTCCGTTGTTTCGTCGGAAGTCCATCCGGTCCAGTCATGAGCGTAGTCAGGTTCGTTCTGAACAGAGATAGAGTACAGATCAATACCCTGATTCTTCATGTATGTGCCAAAGTCGTTAAGATGCTGAGCGTATGCACCGTAATTCGACTTGGGAAGATGAACTTTTCCGCCCTGAAAAGAACCGTCACCGGGCTGTGCTAAGCTTGAAGGCGGTTCCCATGGTGAAGCGAATACATAAGCACCGTTTTTCTGTGCGAATTTAGCAGTAGGAACAGCCTTGTTCCATTGATTTTTATCGGGGTTTACGAACACACGGAGAATGGAAAGTCCCATTTCGCCGGAGCCGTTTCCGAAAGCTGTCTGTCTCTGTTCATCAGTCATATCCTTACCTGTCCATTCAGGATGATTGATTCCACCGAAACCTCTGATAAGCTGATATTCTGTGGTTGTATCCACAACGCAGTTGGAAGCTGCATATACATCAAATGTCTCAGGAACAACCTTTTCCGGAGTTATATATACAGCTGTGGCAACCATTGCGGATGCTGTAAAAGCAGCAGTAAATCTTCCGATTAACTTTTTTAGATTCATTCAGACTCACTCCTTATAATTTTTGAGGATCGTTTTTTATTACATTTATATTATAAATATTTTTTCAACAACTGTCAAGCTAATTTTTGAAGATGTAGTGGACAAAATGAATGAGATTCCGAAATTTTGTATGATGTAACAAAAAAATATGTGCAAATTTTACATTCTGAAATATATTGAAAATTGACAAATAGATACATAAATGGTATAATTATAGTGATCATAATAATGATAGTACGATTTTTTGTGTGGTTAAAAAAACGAAAAGGAGAGGTGATCTATGTTTTGCACCAAATGTGGAAATCGGATTGATGACGGAGCAAGCTTCTGTACAAAATGCGGTACAGCTCTGAATAACGATGTTATGAATCCGAAAAATACTGATATTGCTGATAAGATAGGTGTTGAAGAGAATCTGCGGTACAATGCACCTTTCCAGAACGGAGCGTATATTCCGCCCCAGCAGTATGAAAGTAATAGTGGATACTCTCATCAGCAGTATATTGTTCCGCCGGATAACGGACGGGGAATGTTCTATCCGACTCAGCCTCCTCCTCCGGAAAAGAAAGGCAATAAAGCGATTATCATTATGCTTGTTGCACTTACAGTAATTATTGTTGCACTCTGTGGAGTACTTCTTGCAAGCATACTCAGTGGAGGCGGTTCTTCCGGTTCATCTGATAAAGATTCGGCTTCTGATATGAAGTACAGAGATGATGACGATATCGTAACAACTACATTGTCATCCGAAAACGAAAAGCCGATAACAAAAACGATTGCGGTTCCGTCTACACTTGTAACGACTCAGCCTACAACTGCAAAGCCTGAGGGATTTTCCGGAGTAGAGCAGATCGCTGTGAAAAAACAACCTGTGAATATCAGCTACGTTTCGTCTGACGTTTCAGATTATCCGCTTGTAAAGGTGTATTTTACCGCTGAGGATAATTCCGGAAATGCTGTTACTCTTACATCGCCTAACGTTGGAATCAGAGAAATGGTTTCCGGCAGCAAGGAAGTTGAAAGAGAAGTAAAATCTATTGAACAGCTTAAAGGTAAGGAGGGCGTAAGCTTTGCTCTCGTTGCCGATAAATCCGGAAGTATGGATGGTGATCTTTACCAGATGCAGTCCATAATGAGTCGGTTTGTTGACGCTCTCGACTATCGCTCAGGCGACAGGGCGGAGCTTATTGCATTCGACTCGTATGTAATGTATATGTGTACCTATACAAATGATCCGCAGCTGCTTAAAAACGGAATTAATAATATGTCGGCTTATGGTATGACTGCACTCTATGACGCATTGTATGAATCGGTTCTTAATGCCGGATCACAGCAGGGTGCAAGATGTGTTATTGCCTTTACTGATGGTGGTGATACTGAGAGTGTTCATACACCCAGTGAAGTAATTCAGAGTGCAAATGAACTTTCCGTTCCGATTTTCATCATCGGTACAAACAGCTCACAGAGCGATTACAACAGAATTGCAGAAAACACAGGAGGTCAGTACTGGAATATCAACAATATTAACGATATGCACCAGATTCTTGACCAGATCTACGCACAGGAAAAGGAAATGTACTGCGTTGAATATGTATCAGATTCCAAGGAAGAAGCAAAGAAGGAAAGAAAGATCAATCTTGCTGTTGCTGATGAAAAATATGGTGGTGTAACTGAAATGCAATTCATACCTACTGAGGCTCGCAAGAGCTCGTCAAATGGTTCAAGATATGAATTCATCAAGGGAAATCTTAACTGGAAAGAGGCAAACGCTGAATGTATAAAGCGTGGCGGACACCTTATCACAATCACCTCGGATGAGGAACTTAAAACTGCTGTTGATATGGCAGAAGCTGCCGGTGTGAAATATGTCTGGATGGGTGGTTATACCTCTGTCAGAAACCGTAACGCTTATGGTCACTGGATAACAGGAGAATCATTCAACTATCAGAAATGGTATCCCGGTGAGCCTTCAAGAGATGATCTCGACGGAACGCCTGAAATGTATCTGATGCTCTGGAACGTTGACAGTAATGGTTGGACGTGGAACGATCAGCGTGATGATCTGTTCACACCGGAGCTTGCACATATATTCAATGGCAAAACGGGATATATCTGTGAGTATGAAACGTGAAAAAATGTACATAATATAAAACAGGAAGCAGGAAAAATTTTCTGCTCAGCTTGTCGATAAATCCGCACACCGAAAAAATGCAAATTAAAATTTTGCAGAGCCGTTTTTCGGCTCTGCAAAAGCATTTTTGCTTACATTGTCAAAAGCCTATTATCGTTCTTTGTATGCTTGTCAGGACTTTTTCTTTGTTAGTATGTGCTTATCGAAGGCTCCGATTTTGAAAAGGGAGACAAAAATGGAAAAAAATAATCAAAAAGCATCAGGCGGTATCATGTACAGGATGATAGTTATTATATGTATAATCGCACTAATTATCGCTGCCGCAGTTGGAGTTGTTTTCATAAGGGAAATAAAAAACAGTGAAAAGAAAAATTCTGATTCGCTTTCTGGAACAACTCTGAAGTCAGATGAAGATAAGACCACGGATCTGCCGGAAGGAACAAGTGAAGATACATCCGGCAATGCAGCAGATAATCTTGACCGGTACGACAGGATAATATCTCAGATGAGCCTTCATGAAAAGGTGTGTCAGATGTTCATAGTTACTCCGGAATCATTAACAGGTTTTGACGTTGTAACGGCATCGGGTGACGCAACAAGAAACTGTCTGGAACAATATCCGGTAGGCGGTTTGATTTATTTTTCAGCCAATCTTGAATCAATGGAACAGGCTAAGGAAATGCTTTCCGGTGCAAAGGATATACAGAAGGATTTGGGCTTGATTCCTCTGTTCTACGCCATTGACGAGGAGGGCGGCGATGTTGCACGATGTGCTGACGCTCTTGGAACTACATCATTTGATCCTATGTACCTATACAAGGAAATGGGAACAGATACTGCATACAGCAACGCTAAAACCATAGCCGGTGATATTTTCTCAATAGGATTAAATCTTGATTTTGCTCCTGTTGCGGATACATGGTCCAATCCTGCAAATACTGTTATCGGTCAAAGAGCATACAGCGATGATTTTTCGGAAACAGCAGAGCTTGTAGCTGCTGCTGTCAGAGGTTTTTCCGATGGAGGGGTTTACTGCACGGTGAAACATTTTCCTGGTCACGGTGATACAGCAGAGGATTCTCATTACGGTACAGCTTCTTCGGAAAAAACGCTTGCTGAACTTGAACAGAATGAATATCTTGCCTTTAAAAAGGGAATCGAAGCCGGTGCAGATATGGTAATGATGGGCCATATCACAATGACGTCTGTTGATCAGCTTCCGGCATCAGTTTCAAAGACAATGATTACTGATGAACTCAGAGGAAAGCTCGGCTATGACGGAGTAGTTATAACTGATTCTCTTGCAATGGGGGCAGTTACAGAAATGTATGAATCCGGCGAACTTGCAGTTAAAATCGTTGACGCCGGAGCAGATATGCTCCTTATGCCACAGGATATGAAAGAAGCTGTTGACGCTCTTGAGAAAGCTGTTGAGGATGGAATCATCACCGAAGAACGTATAAACGAAAGCGTCCGCAGAATCCTGATTCTCAAATCCGAGAAAATGCAGATAGAATAATTTAAATAAATTCAGTTTATTATAAAAAATGGTCATCCTTTTGGGTGACCATTTTTCTGTATATCTTATTAGACAATAATTTCATTACCGCTTTTTTCGCCTTTTGAGTAAGTGATGATATTATCGACAGTAGTCTGTGCAATATTTTCGAGAGCCTCGTTAGTAAGGAAAGCCTGATGCGAAGTAACGATAACATTCGGCATAGAGATAAGTCGTGCAAGGACATCATCCGAGATAATGTGACCGGAGAGATCTTCAAAGAAGAAATCGCCTTCTTCCTCGTACACATCGAGGCAGGCTGCACCGATATGACGTGATTTTATTCCTTCAAGGAGTGCTTCTGCATCAATAAGAGCACCTCTGGAGGTGTTGATAATTATAACGCCTTTTTTCAGCTGTCCGATAGTCTCGCTGCTTATCATGTGATATGTTTCTTCTGTCAGCGGACAGTGGAAGGATATAATATCACTGCGGCTGAAAAGCTCATCAAGTTCAACATAGTTGATATCGCTGTCTTTAGCTGGAAATTTATCGTATGCAATGACATTCATACCGAAGCCACGGCAGATATCAATAAATACTCTGCCGATTTTTCCTGTACCGACAACGCCGACTGTTTTTCCGTGAAGATCAAAGCCTGTCAGACCGTTGAGTGAGAAGTTAAAATCCTTTGTACGGATGTATGCTCTGTGTACTCTGCGGACGGAAGTAAGAAGCAGAGCCATAGCGTGTTCTGCGACTGCATAGGGTGAATAGGCTGGTACACGGACGATATCAATTTTACCCTTTGCGTAATTGATATCCACGTTGTTGTAACCGGCACAGCGCATTGCAAGAAGCTTTACATCAAGCTCGCAGAGCCTGTCGATGACTTCAGCATTTATGACATCGTTTACGAAAGCACAGACAGCAAAGCAGCCTTTTGCGAGGTCAACAGTATCCTCGTTGAGTTTTGTTTCATAGAATTTCAGTTTGATTTCTTTTTCCTTTGCATAAGGCTCAAAGGATGTGATATCATAATTTTTTGTATCAAAAAATGCAACCTTCAATTTATTTTTCCTCCTTAAGCTTTTTGAGTTCGGTAAGTATCAGGTCAGCTGCGTCGAATTTTGACATCAGCTCAAGTTCCTTTTCGTTGTCGGAAGTTATCATAGTGATTATGTTTGTATCAGTTCCGAAGCCGGCACCGGCAGTTCTGAGAGAATTTGCACAGATCATATCTGCATTTTTGGATGCAAGCTTTTTCCTTGAATTTTCGATAACATTGTCAGTTTCCATAGAAAAACCGCAGACTATCTGGTGTTCGCCCTTATTATGTCCGATAAATTTAAGAATATCAGTAGTACGTTTAAGCTGTATCGACATATCGCCGTCAGATTTTTTGATTTTGCTGTCGGCGGTCGTGAGTGGAGTATAATCTGCAACAGCGGCAGCCTTGATGATGAAATCCTGTTCCTGATAGCGTTCCTTTACGGCGTTGAACATATCCTCAGCCGACTTTACAGGAACAACATCCACGAACATCGGCGGTTCAACATCGGTATGAGCAGCAACGAGAGTTACCTCTGCACCACGAAGCATAGCGGCTTTCGCCATAGCAAAGCCCATTTTTCCGCTTGAATGATTGGTTATGAAGCGAACAGGATCAATGCTTTCACGAGTAGCTCCGGCTGTAACAAGAACCTTTTTGCCGGCGAGATCCTTTTCACGGGCTATCTCACGGAGGATGTATTCGAGAAGTGTTTCCTCATCGGGAAGCTTTCCGTCGCCGATATCACGGTTAGCGAGCATACCTTTTACAGGCTCAACGATCTCATAGCCGTGTGCTCTGAGCTTTTCGATATTTTCCTGAACGATAGGATTGTGATACATATTGTGGTTCATAGCGGGAGCAATAATTTTTTTGCAGGTAGCAGCCATGACGGTTGTTGTAAGCATATCGTCAGCGATACCGCCGGCGATTTTTCCTATAACGTTGGCGGTTGCCGGTGCGATCATTACTACATCTGCTTTTTTTGCAATAGAAA
The DNA here is from genome assembly GCA_017516465.1 of Ruminococcus sp. GTDB lineage: Bacteria > Bacillota > Clostridia > Oscillospirales > Ruminococcaceae > Ruminococcus. The sequence goes on along the minus strand of JAFXCR010000030.1, from coordinate 38,398 downwards.
CGTGCTGAACACTGTATTCAAAGTTGCGGTCGAAGGAATCAATGAGACACTTGTGCTGAGTAAGCGTTTCAAAGGTCAGCGGATGAACGAAATTCAGTGAATTGGGAGTCATAGCAACGTATACATCAGCACCGAGCTTGGTGAGCATACGAGCAAGATTACAGGTCTTGTATGCGGCGATAGAGGCAGTAACTCCAAGTAAAACAGTTTTTCCTTTAAGCATAATGAAATCAATCTCCTTTATTCATGCAGTCAATATAAAAATCAAGCAGCGGCTCAATTTCAGTTTTTGTTTTTGTCATAAAGTGAATAGAGAATACAGTTTCTTCTGTTATGATAGAAATGATTTCAATATCTATAAAGCCATCATTTCTTACGGTGATATCACATATGTATTTTTCAGATTCCTGAATTACGGTAATTGATTGTCCGTTGTTTTTTCTTATATCAACAGTTTTTATGTCAGATGCTGAAAAGAGGTTCTCCCGATTTTTCAGCCATTTATTCAGCATTTCTGTCATTGTTTTGCTCCTCATGAGGTAATAATTCAGAATATAAATATTATAACACAAAAATATGAAAAATGGTATAGATTTTTCAAAAAAAGTATGGTATAATAAGAAAAATGATGTTTCGGGAGGAATTCACAATGCTGCTTGCAGTAGATATAGGAAATACAAATATAGTTTTCGGCTGTGTGGACGAAAATGACAAAGTAGTGCTTTTTGAGAGAATTTCGACAAATCATAATGCTACGGATGCTGAATATGCTACGCTGATGAAAAGCCTTTTTGACATGAACGGAATAGCTACCTCTGTTGTTCATGATGCAGTGATGTCCTCGGTGGTTCCGTCCGTGACAAGTACAGTAAAGGCTGCCGTAAAGAAGCTTTTTAATACAGACATAATGCAGGCTGGTCCCGGAGTGAAAACGGGGCTGAATATACTTATAGACAATCCGGCACAGCTTGGAAGCGATCAGGTGGTAGACGCTGTTGCAGCGATAAATCTTTACAAAGCACCGCTTATTATCATTGACATGGGAACTGCAACAACTGTTTCAGTGATTGACAGCAATAAGGGATATCGAGGCGGAATTATCATGACCGGTATGGGAGTTTCGGCTGACGCTCTCATCACAAGAACAGCACAGCTTCCGAAGATTAACTTTGAGGATCCCGGTCATATTATCGGGACAAATACTATTGACTGTATGAAAAGCGGAATGCTCTATTCAAATGCCTGTGCTCTTGACGGCATAATCGAGCGTATGGAGGAAGAACTCGGAGAGAAGTGTACTGTTGTGGCTACTGGCGGACTTGCAGAGATAGTTGTTCCGCTTTGTCGCCGTGATATAATTCTTGACCGTAATCTGCTTATCAAGGGACTGAATTATATATATAAGAAGAATAAGTCTGTTAAGTAAAAATTGCAGATGAATATTAGGGTGATGAACGTATAGAATTATTATAAATACTAATAGCTAATAAAACAAAGGACAGGCGTGTGCGAAAGCATACGCCTGTTTGCGTTGCAGAACTTACTGAAATTTTTTCATTTTAACAAAACTTAAACATTTTAAACACATCTTGTAAATATGCAGATGATAAAATAAAAACACAAAACAATAACGGAGGTATTTACAATGATTAATAAGATAGCAAATTTTTTCAAGGGTGCGTTTGAGGATATGAAAGAAAGTGCAAAAGCACAACACGAGGTTGATAAGGCTAATTTTGCCGCTGCAAAGGCTGAATCAAAAGCACAGTGGGAAGAAGCTAAAGCTATGGCAAATCCTGAATACACTAAAAAGAAAATGCAGGCAGAGCGTGATAAACAGATTGATGCAGCAAAAAAAAGAATTGTCAAGGCTCAGGAACGCATTGATAACACCAAAAAGTAAAAAATACAGGCAGTCTTGTCGGAACAGGACTGCCTTATGCCATTTGAGGACTTTGTATGAAAAAGAAAATTATAATACACGACAGATATGGCGTCAAGGAAAAAGAAATTGATTATATCCCTGTGCGGTTTATAATTGCAATGCTGCTGATAATTCTTGAAACAGGGTCGGTAATAATAATTACCTGTCTTTGTGCCTATTACATTCCGTATTTTTATATTTTAATGTGGGCAACGGAGATTTTTTGTGTTCTCCAAATAATCAATTCAGAAGAAAATCCTGACTATAAAATTCCGTGGCTGTTGGTGACGCTTCTTATTCCCGTTGCAGGCTTTATGCTGTATTTTATGTTTTATAACAGAAAGCTGACAAAAAAGCAAAGCAAACGTATAAATAAGATTTCTCAGCAGCAGATACATACTGACGACAGCGTAACATTAGCAGAACTTGAAAAAACAGATAGGAAAGCTTATTTACAGGCAAGGTTATTATGTAAACTCTCTGACAGTCATATTTACCGCAACACAAAAGCAACCTATTTCCCTATGGGTGAGGCTTTGAATGCTGCTATACTTGAAGATTTGCTGAAAGCTGAAAAATTCATTTTTCTCGAATACTTTATAATTGAAGAAGGTGTTTTTTGGAATGGGATTCTTGATATTCTGAAAGAGAAAGCGAAACAAGGAGTTGAAATCCGTGTAGTTTATGACGATGTAGGCTGTATGCTGACGCTTCCAGGAGATTACTACAAAACACTCCAAAACTATGGAATAAAAGCAGTACGTTTTTCACCATTGAAAGGTCAGGCAGACAATGAATTCAACAACCGGAGTCACCGCAAGATCATGGTTATTGACAACAAAATCGGTTACACTGGTGGTGTGAATATTGCAGATGAGTACATAAACGAGAAAAAGCTTTTCGGTAAGTGGAAAGATGTTGGCATCCGACTTAAAGGTGAGGCAGTAAAACAGCTTACTTCGATTTTTCTTGCTGATTATGAGTTGAATGTAAGAACTCCTGTTGAAGATTTTTTGCCTTATTTCAAAGAAAGTACATCCATTGCAGACAAAGGATATGCAGTGCCGTTTGGTGATGGTCCAAAACCTATGTACAGGCATCGTGTTGCCAAAACTATGATTATGAATATGCTCAATCAGTCTCAGAATTACGTTTATATGATGAGCCCATACCTGATAATAGATAACGAGCTTTGTCAGGCTATTGAGAATGCGGCAATGCGTGGTGTTGATGTAAGAATTATCACACCGCATATTCCCGATAAGAAAATTGTTTTTATGATGACGCAGAGCTATTACAAAAGACTTACCGAAGCAGGTGTGCGGATATTTGAATACGAGTCCGGATTTGTTCACGCAAAAGTTTATATTTCCGATGATGAATACGCAGTTGTAGGCACGGTAAATCTCGATTACCGAAGCCTTGTCCATCACTTTGAAAATGGTGTGTGGCTTTATAAACACGATGTACTTAAAGAAATCAAGACTGATATGAAAGCCACTATATCAGAATCAATTGAAATGACAAAGCAGAATATAAAGGATAATCTTCTTCACAGGCTTATACGGAGTATAGTAAGAATTTTCTCACCTATGTTATAAAAGGAAATACCGTGCTGTTGCTTCATACAGCACGGTATTTTAATAATGGGGTATATCTTAAAGATTGGTTTCATTATACAAGACTCGTCTTTTTAAGTACCTGATTACTTATTGCTCCAAGACCTGTTCCGATTACAATACCGCCAACAACGCACAACAGTACATTCATACCGGTTGCATTGAGAGGAGAAAGCATTGGTATCATCATAAATAGAAACATTCCTGTCATAAGCGATAAGAGTAAAGATAACCACAGCTTCTGCTTTGCGATAACGCTCATAAGCAGATAAATCGGGACAAACACCGCAATCAACAGCATTTTTGCCAGAAGGCACATCATAAGATTATCTGCATTGAAGCCGACCATTTCAAATGGCAGACCTGCGATTGCTCCGCCAAGCATTGTACCGATGAAGAATCCGAGAATCAACAATCCTCCGCCTAAGGTGCAGGTGAGAGTTTTTGAAATAACGTAGTCAGTTTTCTTGGCTCTTACGGTAAAGAGATTTTTGGCATAACCGCTTCTGAAATCAGCAGATGTGAAAATGCAGACAAGAGCAGCGAGTCCGAAATAAAGCAGGTTGATATTACACATAATCATCATATCCATACTTATCGCAGTAGTATCAGTTGAAGCTGCTTTACTATTTACAGTTCCGATAATCTGCCAAGTGCTGTCAAATGCTTCCATAACTGTTTCTTCTCCTGTCTGTGGATTGACCGAAACAGAGCCGTCCATCATTGTGGTCATAACAAGAATCAGAATCGGGACAACAAATGAAATTCCAAGCATAATGTAAAAAAGCTTTGCTGTGAACATTCTGCGGAAATCTACTTTAAGCATACTTTTCATCCTTTTGCCAAAGGTATAGCGTTCAAATTTTATATTCATATCACTTTCCCTCCATAAGGTCGATGTAGTATTCCTCAAGACCTATTTTAGCTGTTCCGATTTCTTTTATAACAATTCCGTTTTCATAAAGATAAGAAACAATTTCTTCGGGAGTTACTGTATCAAAAACACGGATATACCCCGCCTCATCTTCTTCAACACGGGAATATTTACAGCTGAGGATTGCTTTTGTTCTGCTTAAATCCTTTGTCTGCAATGCAACATAGGTACGACAGTCAGCATTCAGTTCAGCAGCAGTCATTTCCTTTATCATCTTACCATTGCGTATAATACCATAATGAGTTGCTATTTTTTCAAGCTCGCCTAAAATATGGGAGGAAATCACAACTGTTGTACCCGACTTTGCAATATTGATCAGCACCTCACGCATAATTCGCATACCGTCTGCATCGAGACCATTGATAGGCTCATCAAGCACAAGAAGCGTCGGATTTCCAAGAAGTGCCATAGCTATACCAATTCTCTGCTTCATACCGAGAGAGCAGTTTTTGTACTTGTTTCCTGCCGCACCTTCCATTCGCACAAGCTTAAGTACCTTTACAACTTCTTGCTCTGCATTGTGTATATCAAGATTAGCTGCCTGCAACATCATATTGTTCCACACACTCATATTCGAAAAGCAGCCTGGGGCTTCGATAAGTACACCCAGCCTTGCACGGATATCGGGATCGGTATGTTCTTTTCCAAACAGCTTTACGGAGCCGCTGCTTTTTTGAATTAGTCCGCAGATTATCTTTTCAGTCGTGGATTTGCCTGAGCCGTTTTCTCCTATAAATCCGTAAATAGCACCAACAGGAACGGTCATATCAAGTCCGCAGAGAGCTTGTTTCTCTTTAAAATTTTTCGTTAAGCCTTTTATTTCTATTGCGTTCATTTTCAGACTCTCCCTCCTTAATATACGTCACACTTGGAAAGTATGCGTGTTCCTGCAATGGTATAAATTAACGTCCATACGACTGAACATACAAGGCATACAAGAAGTGTTATAATATTGCTTGAAAGACAAGCATAAACCGACGAACCATAAAGGAAAATGTTGAGAACAGAACTGTTGCCAAAGATTGCCGCCGCACCGATAATCAGGATACCAGTACCGAAAAAGAAACAGGACACAATTGATACACCGAAATATCTTCTGAAAATGATGTTGAGGAAGGTGTAAAGACTTGCCCAGCCAAGGCTCATAATCATTTTGCTGATAATTGCAATGACAAGAGAGCTTACGTTTATTTTAATTGAAATACCTGTGAAAAGTCCAGCACCAACAGCACCCAGAAGATAAGTAACACACATACAAGCCATAGAAAATGCACCAACGATTGTTTTTGAGAGAATATAGTCCTGCTTTTTTGCGTGAGTTGTGAAAAGCTGCTTTACATAGCCTGATTTGTAGTCATGACCGATAAAGATTGAAATCATAATTCCACCGAAGATGAAAACCATGTTCATATGTGCGTAATCAGCGATATTTTTCACAACGTAAAGGGGCATCTCTGCTGCAATAATATGCCACACATTTGTGTAAAGCGGTGCTGCAGTTGCTCCTGTCTGCGGATTTTCCATCCCCATAGTGCCAAGTATCATTGCAGGGATTATTGCGGCAATACCGAGAAAAATATAGAACATCGGAGTGTGGAAAAGACGGTAAAAATCCACGCCGAGCATTCCCTTCAGTCTTTCAAAAAAGGTGGGAGATTTAAAGTTCAGTTCGTTCATTATGATTCCTCCTTCTTTGACATAAGCTCAATATAGTATTCCTCAAGACCGATTTTATTCTTCTTGATTTTACTGACAATGTGGTTGTTTTTCAGAAGATATTCAACGATTTCCTCTGTATCATTGACATCGTAAACACGAATATATCCTTCCTCTGTACGTACATTATTGTATTTTTTTCGGAGCAGTCCGAATGCACTCTGCATATCCTTTGTTTTAAGGGAAACAAAAACTCTTGCCCTTCCTTCAAGCTCGGAAGCTGTCATCTCCATAACCATTCTGCCCTGACGGATAATACCGTAGTGAGTTGCGATTTTTTCAAGCTCTCCGAGAATGTGAGAGGAGATAAGAACAGTACAGCCGTAATTCTTTGTAATATTCACAAGAATTTCACGCATAATTCTCATACCTTCCGTATCGAGTCCGTTTATAGGCTCGTCCAGAATCAACAGTGCAGGCTCGCCTAAAAGTGCCATAGCAATTCCTATACGCTGTTTCATACCGAGGGAGCATTTCTTGAATTTAAGCTGTGAATGTTTCTCCATACGCACGATTTTCAGTACACGGTCTATTTCTTCAGCACGATTTTCAAGTCCTAAGTTTATTGCCTGCATCATAAGATTGTCCCATACACTTGAATTCGGGAAACAGCCTGCATTTTCAATAAGTGCCCCTACTCTTACACGCACTCCTGCGTCGGTATAGTTCTTGCCGAACAGTTTGATTTCTCCTCCGTCAGGAACAAGATGCCCGCAGATAAGCTTTTCGGTTGTAGACTTGCCAGAACCGTTTTCTCCGATAAACCCATAAATTGCTCCAACAGGAATGGTCATACACAGGTTGTCAACAGCATACATTCCACGGAAGCTCTTTGAAAGATTTCTGATTTCAACAGCGTTCATTTATTTCTCTCCTTTGCATAAATACTCATTTTATAAGGATTATGCAGCAAAGTTGTTTTTGAGTTGTTTGAGAAATGTTTAAGTTTTGTTAAAAATGGAAGAGCATTTTTCTCAACTCTACACAAACGTAAACCTCCGTAATAGAAAACTTTGAAACAGTACTACTGTTCTAAGAAAAATAAAGCTGTTTACAAGAAAAAGGGGGAAATCGAGAAAACACTTGACTTATATTCTACTATACGGCTAAAAGAAATCTGAAACGGACAAAAATGTCTGGTTAATTGATGAAGAAGCTGCAGAGATAGTCCGCAGAATATTCCGGCTTTATATTGACTGATACGGTTTGACACAGATTGCAAGGATACTCACCGAGGATAAAGTCCTCATGTGCCGCTTGTACTGAATTCAAAAAAACAGAGAACATTACTTTTCAAAGCTTTATTACTGGTTTCACAGAATACAGTGGATTGCATTTTCTTCCGCTTCAATGTTGCGGTTGCAACCGCTGTCGCTGACAGTATGATTTACGTCCAAAAGAGAAAGGCTGCGTAGTTTTTCCTACACAACCTTTTGGTTACATATTAAATATTTCTGTATGTGTGGTGGCATTGCTTCATTCGTTTGTTTAGTATGAAAACAGCCGCTCGTGTGAGCGGCTGTCATTTTATTTACCAGACTTGTTCTTCACCGTTTCCGGTATCTCCGTTTTCAGGCGGAGGGCTTGTCGGCGGATCAGTTGCCGGAGGGGGCGTTGTAGGCGGATCGGTCGGAACTTCAACCGGCGGATCAGTTGGATCTTCAACCAAAGGTGGTTCAGTGGGATCTTCAGTTCCGGAACCTGTTATCGGTTCAGTAGGATCTTCGATTCCTGTACCTGTCATTGGTTCAGTCGGATTTACAGAAGGATCTTCTGTCGGTATTTCAGATGTATTTTCTGTCGGCTCCTCAACCGGTTCAGTAGTAGTTATAGTTTCATAACTTCCGGTCGGGATTCTTCCGCCGGAGAAGAATCCTTCTCCAGTAGTAACAGTAACAGAAAATTTCCTTGTTCTTCTTGTATTGGTGGAAACCGTTGTTGTGGAAACAGCAGTTCCTCTTGATCCGATATATTCGCTGTCAGATGATGGCTGTGTAGTGATTGTCTGTGCGGATCCGTTGTTATTCGTTGCCTTTGCCTCACGTCCGTATTTATTCTGAATTGTATCGTTGGGTGAAATTGGGAAAAGTACGAAGAAACAGAGAATAACCACGGTTAATGCGACAAAGCACCCACAGGATATCAATGTGATTTTTGTTGATTTGTTAAGGCTGGTGAAAAAATCCCTGACCTTGCTCATTTATAACACTCTCCTGAAAATGTATTCAATTAACATTGTATAACAGAACGGTTAAAATGTCAAGGCTTTTTACGAAATTTTCACTTTACTGTCAAAGTATTGCTCCCCCGATTAAACTTTGCCAAGTGTATGACGGAAGAAGTCAGTCGGGGGAGACGATAGTATTATTCAGTTTCAGGAAGAGTACCGAGCTTCAGGATGTATTTCTGGACAGCAAGTGCGTCCTTGTTGGTGAGACCATCACCATTTCCGGAAACATCAGCATTTAAAATACCTTGTTTTGTAATTGCGGATTCTTCGCTTCCGCCGACTGCATAACCGTCAGGATTTCCGATAACCTGCATGATAAGAATTGCGTCGTTGAGAAGTATTTTTCCATCGCAGTTTGCATCGCCGTAATGATTTTCAGGCTCCGGTTCTGGTTCAGAGGAGCCACCATTGCTGTAAAGATCCTTCGGGAGTTCATCAAGAGTAATGCAGTAGTCGCTCTGATACATTTCCTTTACGCTTTCAGGATTGTTGTAATTCTCACCGGAGATGAACTTATCCTGATCGTCATACCATGTACAGAAATAGAGCCATGTTGCTTTTTCAGTAGTGAGGTTGTTAAGGCTCGGAATCGTGCTGTTTTCAGTGATAGCAGCCATTTTCTTGTTGTCTGTATAGTCTTTGAGAGACCAGTAAACGCTGCTGTTGCAGTCCTCGTTAGGTCCGCTTGTAAGGCCATCATGGCGGTTATACATTGTATCATACTTATCCCAGCCTATGATATCAACGCAGTCGTCGCCTGGATACCATTCTGCGGAATATTCAGACCAGGCATACAGATTATTTTCCCAGAGGATGTTGTGGAGATCATATTTGTTTGTGAGCTGATCGTAGAGGTAGTTCCAGAGAGCCTTGTAGTCCTCCGCACCGTCCTGAGACCACCAGAACCATGCACCTGAACCGTCGATAGGATCAGAAGTAGTGCTGGGATTTCCCTCAGCTTCGTGGAAAGGTCTGAACATGATCGGAACGTTATTGTCCTGAAGGATCTTGAACTGCTCTGCAAGATCTTCGATAGCCATGTTAAGGTATTCGTTTTCCTTAGTGCCTTTCTTTACGGCATTTGCGATCTTGAAATCCTTGTTTACCTTGTAGGTACACTTTGACCAGTCGATAGCATCGCCGGGAGTATAATTTGCAAAATCAGTAGGGATATTGATGTGCCAGCAAGCAGTAGCGATACCGCCCTTGTTCTTTACCCAGTCGATAACACGCTGAGTTGTGCCGTCCTCCCAGCCATAGAGAGGATTGTAGTTCATGAAATCGAAGCCTCTGATAGCGGGATATTTGCCGGAGAGATCAGCGAGCCAGTCAAATTCCTGATCGTAGTATACGAATTTGTATCCACGATTCTGTTCATCGTAGTCGTAAACCTTGCCATCATCGCCGATGCAGTGCCAGTATATTTTGTTTCCGTCCTTGTCGAGTCCTTCGCTGTCACGGTCGATGGTATATTCATTTCCGTCGCTGTCAACGCAGATATCCTTTTCTTTGTCGTATCTGATAGTAGTCTGTATTGTGTGACCGCTGCCGTAGATTTCCTGCTGTCCGGAGATGATATGCTTGCCGTAAACGCTGTGGAGATACTTCATAAGTGATTTTGCTTCGGGTGTAGCCTTAGGATCGCATGGAACGGAGTCAGCCTGTGTGATATCAGGGAAAACAGCTTCCTTAATAGTAACGGTATCAACAGCAAGATAGCCATATTTGTTGAGGAAAGCGATTTCGTTTGTACCCTTTCTCAGACGGATAACACCGAGGTCGATGTCTGTCCATGTATCAAGGTAGGGAACTGTCATTGAGTATTCAACACCGTTTACAGAAATTGTCTGCATACGGCCGCCCTTGTCAAGAACCTGTACACAGCGGGCACTTAACTGATACATACCGTCCTCAGGAACAGTTACTTCAAAAGAAGCCTTGTCGTTAGTAATGTAAGTAAAGCCCTTGCCGGAGAAGCCGGGGAATTCATCAGCATAGATCTTATCCCAGAAAGTTGCGTCTGTCATGTTTTCACCTTCGATAGTGTAGGGGAAAACAGTCATTTCTGTTTCAGCTGTCGTTGTAACGATGCCGGAAGATCCGGTTATTACAGCTGTCGTAGCTGCTGCTGATAGTACAGCAGCACATTTTTTGAAATTGTTTTTCATAATAATAACTCCTGTCTCTGTTGTCGTGCTGCCTAATGCAACGACAACAATAATTTTTACATTTTTATTATAGTTTTTTTATATGTTATTGTCAAGGATAATAAAAATTGTTTCAGAAAAATTCATAAAAAAGGCGACAGTACAGATGTACAGCCGCCATTCATGGTTTTATTCGTTTTCACTTATATAGATATCCGTTCTGTTTTTGATATAGTAGGCAGCATCTGCTGCGGAGCATTCTCCGGCAAAATAAGGCTGAGATTCCTCTGATATTATACGGAAAAGGTCGTTCGGAAGTCCGTTTGAAGCTCTTTTCGCCCCCTTAATCACTCTGATTGCCTGTTCAAGCTCGTCTCTGGTGAAATTTCCGTTGTTTTCTGCAATCTCCGCAAGCTGTTCGATATCCTTTGTGAGTATTGGTAATTCCATATTTCTGCCATTTGTAATACTTGAATTTTCTCCAGTGTATATGGATTTTACAAATTCCCATGCTTCCTTTTTACTGCTGCACTTTTCCATAATTGCGACATTGCAGTTCATAACAACTGTGCTTCCTTCTCTGTTCAGAGACGGATAACCGGCAAAGGTGACCGGTTCAGCGGCTATATCATAATACGTTCTGAAATCCCCGAAGCCAGTGGCGGCAAATTCGCAGAAAAGAACCTCATCACGGCTCATATCGTACGATATTTCTTCCGGATAATCAGGAAATTTGTTGCAGAATTCAAGAAGCTTCTCCATATTTCCGGTGTTGACAAAGTATCTGCCGTCCTTGCAGGAAACGGCATAGTCAGAATAAGTCAGCAGGCTTATGAACATTTCTATTTTTGAGCCATTGTTGATAATGTTCATTTCAGCGGGAGCGTTTCCGATTGTATCGAGCATTTCCTCAAAGGTCTGATTTTCAGTGAGTGAGAATTTTTCCTTTATAATCATGGAGCGAACTGTGAAGCAGGTAGGAAGTGAATATAATTTTTCGTCATACTCGCAGGCTTCAAGGATATTTGGCAGTATCATATCACGGCTCAGTTCATCGTCCATAAGGGAGTACATATCTGTGAAGATGTCTTTTCCCATAAAATCAAGGGGAGTATTCATGAATACAGAAATATCAGGACCATCACCGGTTATCAGATCCATCGAGAGCTGTTCAGTACCGGTACATACCTGTTCATCCTTTTCTTTGTCGTAGATATCATAATCTGTATAATAAACAGGATTTATGGTAATGTTTTTTCCGGAACGATTGAAATCTGCAACATGATTCATGAAATCTTCATTCTGATACATAACACCAAGCTTAAGGGTTACTGGTTCCTGAGGAGCGTCATCTTCAGGTGTATCTGTAAGAAGATACAGGTTGTGTACGGCGTTGTTTTGGTTAAATACCGAAAGTATATATCCATTTTCAGCCGGAATAATTTCATCTGTTGAATTTTCGTTTATTCCGAGCTGGATGTTGAGTGCAAGCTCTGTGATTGTGTTGTTCTTGAGTCCGTAGATACCTGTTTTTCCAGTGAAAACTGCATTGAAATCATTTCCGCCGCCTGAAATATGAGATACAGGCGATCCCGACTTTTCAAGTGAAAGAAGCTCATCACCAATGGCAAGGAGACTGTCGAATTCCCGACTCAGACCGCAGATCAGCACATCATCAGAGGTTACACCAAGACTTCCGGAGGCTTCGTGCTGTGCCGGCTTGTATTCCTCAGCCTGACCTGATACCATATCAGCTGTATATACATTTCCGCATGAAAAGTAGAATCGTCTGTCGCAGATAGTGAAATCGTCTATGGAATAGTTGCTCATACCGGTGATTTCTGTTTTTGATATAGCTATTCCGCTGTCAGATATACGGTATACCGTGTAGAAGTATTCTGCACTTGAATTATAGGAATTCCAGTTGAAATCTTCGTCATTCTGTTCGGGGTCCATATAGTTGAATGGCGGCATATCACCGTGAGTGATCTCAGTAACAGCCATATACAGTGTTCCGTCGGCTGCGTTTGCAAAGCGGAGGGTTATTTCTGCATTATCGCGGAACGATATCTGCGTATTGCATGGAGTATATGTGGAAAAGCTTTCATCGGTGGTGTAAAAAACAGGTACGATGCTTTCCGGATTTCTGAATGCGGCAATAAATTTTCCATTGCCGAGCGGGGCAGCTGAAATTACGCTTGCTGAATCTGACGGCATAGAAAGCTTTCTGAGGTGATAGCTTTTGTCTGATTTGACATATTGTGCCTGTGAAGCCGTATTTTTGGGGGATGCAGACTGAGTATTACCGTTTTTACGGCAGGAAACTGCTGAAAAGAGCATACAGACAGCTGATATAAAACATAAAGTCCGTTTCATTGTGATTTTCCTTTCTGAGATGTATTTTGTAAATAATACGTCTGAAAAGCTGTAAAGGTCAAAAAAAGAGCTGACAATGTCAGCTCACAGCATTATAAAGGCTTTATTTATCAGAAAGCAGCTTTTTTAATCATTGCAAGTTCTTCAAGAGAGATGCAGTTGAGGAATCCACCGTTTTTTATCACGGAGAGCATCTCGTCAATTTCAGCCCAGCATACCTCAGCAACTTCTTCCTTGCAGATGGACAGACTATCTGTATCAATTGGATCAGTACAGATATATACTGCACTCAGTTCGTTGTCCTTTACTTCACCGTTGCAGTAGGTATTTCTGTGGACGCCAATAATTTTCAGCTTTTCAGCGGGTACTTCCAGTCCAAGCTCCTCGTATATTTCCCTGACAGCTGTTTTTCTCGGTTCTCCGCCCTGAGTAATGTGACCAGCGGCAGAAACATCGAAGCAGCCGGGGTTGATGAGTTTTTTATCAGAGCGTTTCTGGAGAAGTACATAAATACCCATGTCCTTGCGTCTGATTATCCATATATGAACAACTGCATGGAGATCACCGTCTCTATGAACGAGGGAACGCGGCTTGCTTTTCTGGGTAAGACGTTCATTTTCATCAAGAAGATTAAGGAATTCATCAGTAATGAATTCAGCTGTAACATTATCATTCTTATCGGCGGACGAACGGAATATATCTGTTATTTCATCAATTACAACGTTTGGGATATCTTCGTCAGAAGTATACACTTTGTATATGGTTGGTTCTTTTCTTTCTTCAATCGAACGTACGAGTGAATCGTTGCTGTTTATTCTTATATCACCGAGTTTTTGGGCGATTTCACTGTAAAGTTCCGCTGCAGCTGATAGCTTGCTGAGATAAATTTCAATAATATCCATATTTATCAAACGCCTCTTAAATTATACTTATAGTTTTAAATAACTGTTTGTTTCCGTCTTGTAAAAGATGGTGCTTTCCTTGCTGTCGTATATTATATACCCGTCTGAAAAAAAAGTCAATACTTATTCTGAATTTTTCGGAAATAATATTGTAAAATTATCAGATGATAAAAAAACACTAATTTTCCGCAATATCTTGACTAAATCCTGTTTGTGTGATATAATATTAAAGGTTGTTTCGTGTGACGGTAAAAAGTCTATGAAGCGGAATACAGAGAAAAATAAAAAGGTTATAAAAATTATTTGTAATTTTTATGCAAAAGAGAGGACAAAATGAATCTATCAACTATTAAACCATTTATTTTACAGTCTGAGACTGTTCGTGGCTGCGGTGAAGATTCCGCCTTTGTACATAATTATGAAAGCGGTCTTGTGGTCACAGGTGTATTTGATGGCTGCGGGGATATCGGAAGCAGAAAATATTCCGGAGCCAATGACAGAACGGGAGCTTATATAGGCTCAAGAATAGCTGCGTGTGCAGCATCGGAATTCTTTGAACAGGAATATTCAAAAAAAGGTGTTTCCTATATAAAAAGAACTTCTGCAGAACAGCTTGATTGTGTCCGTCAGCTTAAGGATCATATCACCGGAAAGCTCAATGAGGTGAAGGAAAGACTCGGCAGATCAGAAATGGAAAGCGGAATAAGTCTACCAACTGCCGTGAGTATCATCGCCACGATGAGTGCCGGAAAATTCACTCTCTGCAACTGCGTATGGGCGGGAAATTCCAGAGGTTATATGCTTGATGATCAGGGACTCTGTCAGCTGACAGCTGATGATACAGATGTTGATTCGGGCGACGCTTTTCTTGATATGAGGAAAAAAAGCAGAATTACAAATTTTGCCGGCGGAAATGTTAGCTTTCTTCTCCGAAGCGGATTTACAGTGCTTGCACGTCCCTCAATTCTGATAAATGCGTCTGCGGACTGCTTTTCTCACTTCAGAACTCCCATGGATTTTGAAAATGTTGTTCTTGAAACAATGGCAGAAGCTTCATCACCTTCACGCTGGATGGCTCGTCTCGGCGAGAAGATGAAGAAGGTTTCAGGCGGAGACTTTACAATGGCTGTTGCCTGCTATGGTTTTGAGGATTTCGATGACATGAAGAAATATTACAGTATGCGTCTGATAAGATTGCAGAATGACTATATAAATATGCAGGCAGGTGCCGATGGAAAAATATTGAAACAGCTATGGGATAAGTACAAATCTGTGTATTATCGTAATCCGCTTAAGCGAGAATACTGATATCACAAAAAGTAATGTGCAGCTATAAGCTGTACGGCTGTTATTCCTATGCTGATCCTGAAATAACAGAGAATCAGTAAATATTTTTTCAAAGGATGTGCTGAAATGTTTTGCTTAAAATGTGGAAAAAAGCTTGAAAAACCGGGGATCTGCCGATTCTGCGGTGAGGACAATACTATTGTCAGTGAAGATACATATTCAGGTTCTCCAGAGATATACGTTCTTCTTCGTGACGAGGAGGAACTCCTGTCAGAAATACTGAATGATGGTTCAGATATAATTGATATCGCACTGGAGACTTCTCCTGAACCGGAAGTTCTTCATGCTGCTGTTGATGAACAGATATATGAAAATACAGAGCCGGCAGAGGAACCGGAAACCGAAGAAAAAGCTTATGTTCCGGCTTATGCTGCATATAAAAACGATGAAGCTTCATACTATAAGGAGACTGAATCGAAATTATCGCTTTATGACAGATTCCTGAAGTATAAACGCTGGATAGTAATAGCTCTTGCTGCTTTTCTGGTGGTTATCCTGTTTATACTCATGTTGAGCAGCTGCGGAGACAGCAAGGATAAAAACAAGAATTCAGATTCTGCTGCCGTGAATTCGTCCGAAGAGACAACAAAGGCTCCGGAAACGACGTCTGTTTCCGAGACGACAGCAATAACAACAATAACCACAACAACGGCTCTTCAGGAAGAAAATGATGGTACTGTAAATGTGGCTGTTGTAAAGAATAATCCTGAAAATGCCGACATTGCTGCAGATATCGTTTCGATTTTTGAAAATAATGGATATGTCTGCAAGGATGAGGATCTGTCCTCTGATGATATAAGTGCCTATGACATGGTTGTAATTCCTATGCCTACCAGCGATCTCAGTGATACACAGATAGGAAAGCTCAGGAAATTCCTTGAAACGGAAGATAAGAATCTTGTTTATATACCTGCATTGACAGGTGCAAATACTCCGAAACTGAACAGTTTCCTTGAAGAATGGGATATCGGTGCTGATAACGAGGGAAATGCGTTCTTTAACAGTACGCCCGGTTGTTATCAGAATAATGGTCTTGCTGACGATGGTTACAGAATTATGCTGACGGTTGACGATGCTCAGTCGGCAGGAGGGGCAGATTATTCATCTGCTGATATCTGTGCTCCCGATACAAAGGAGATCTATGATCTCGGCAAAAAGGATAATATAAATGTTACAAGAATACTTGGAATTCCGGAAAATTCAATGCTTATAATAAAGGAACTGACAGCTCAGGCAACAGAAAACAGCAGTCCGTCAAACAGGGGTGCAGTTGTTATAGCTGAGGATGTCAATAATGATTCGAGTCATGTTATTGTTTTCGGAAGCGGCGTGATGTTCAGCAGCGAATACACTTCTGACAATCAGTACGCAAATAAGGATGTTATTCTGGGAATACTCAATAATGTGGCAGGAGTAACTGCTGACGGCTCTGGAAATTAAACACGAGAGAATGTGCATACAATGAAGAAAATTGCGACAATACAGGATATTTCCTGCTTCGGAAAATGTTCGCTTACCGTAGCTCTTCCGATTATTTCTGCTATGGGAGTTGAAACAGCGGTAATTCCTACTGCTGTACTCTCCACTCATACAGGAGGCTTTACAGGGTATACCTTCCGTGATCTTACTGCGGATATACCTGAAATTGCAGGGCACTGGAAAAGGATGGGTCTTGATTTTTCTGGAATTTATACAGGATATCTTGGCTCAAGGGAACAGATAAGTATGGTGTCTGATTTCTTTGACGACTTCGGGAATGCGGATAATTTCATAGTTGTGGATCCTGCTATGGCTGATCACGGAAAGCTGTATGCCGGCTTTGATGAAGATTTTGTTTCTGCAATGGCAGGGCTGTGTGCAAAAGCTGATTATATAATTCCGAATATGACAGAGGCTTCTCTTTTGCTGGGGATTCCTTATTCAGGACGCCATGACAGAGAATATGCTGAAAAAATTCTTGTTGAGCTTGCAGATCTCGGGTGCCGAGTTCCAATTCTTACCGGAGTTGATTCCGGAGACGGCAGAGAAGGTGCGGTCGCTTATGATTCTGAAAATAGTATGTATATTATTCGTATCGTGAGCATATCGACTGTTGCTGTCATGGTACGGGTGATATATTTGCCAGTGCTTTCACTGGAGCTGTTGTTCTTGGGAAATCTTTGCAGCAGGCACTGGATATTTCAGTGAATTTTACAGCAGACTGTATTGAAAAGACTTTTCCTGAAAGAGATGAAATGTGGTACGGAAGTGCATTCGAGCTATGTATCGGAAATCTTCTTGAATATATGAAACAGATATAATGTGCTGAGGCATCCGGTTTGACCGGATGCCAATTTTTTTACCCGTTTTTTCCATGATTACCCTGCACAGATAATGGCAATAATAGCAATATCATCATTTAGGAGATATTGCAATGGCATATAATAAGGTTATTATCGCAGGTATAAATACATCCGAATTGACTGTGCTTAAGGAAAGCGAAAAAATAGAGCTGCTTAAGGAGATAAAAACTACCGGCAGTAAGTCGGCACGAGATAAGCTTATAAATGGAAATCTGCGTCTTGTACTCAGCGTGATCCAGCGTTTTGCCGGCAGGGGAGAGGATATTGACGATCTTTTTCAGATTGGCGTAGTCGGACTTATCAAGGCTATAAACAATTTTGATCTCAGCAAGGAGGTTCGTTTTTCCACATACTGCGTTCCTATGATAAGCGGAGAGCTTCGCAGACATCTTCGTGATTACAGTCATGTAAAGGTAAGCCGTTCTCTCCGTGATCTGGCATACAAGGCGATTCAGGCAAGAGAAAAACTGACGATAAAGCTTCAGAGAGAGCCGAGCATGGATGAAATTGCAGAGGAAACAGGCGAAAAAAGATCAGATATCGTAATAGCACTTGAAAGCATAAGCGATCCTGTTTCGCTTTATGAACCGGTATATTCTGATTCGGAAGATACAGTCTATATTATGGACCAGATAGGCGATCGGAATGACGTTGAAAGCAGGATGGACGAAATATCCATAAGGGATGCGATCAGAAATCTTGGTGAAAGAGAACGGACAATTCTTTATCTTCGTTTTTTTAAAGGAAAGACGCAGGTTGAGGTAGCTGATGAAATCGGAATATCTCAGGCACAGGTTTCTCGTCTTGAGAAAGGAGTAATTTCCAGAATAAAAGACAGCATTTGATAATGTGAATGAACAAGGTGTGTTTGTGCAATATATCC
Organism: Ruminococcus sp.; assembly: GCA_017516465.1. Lineage (GTDB taxonomy): Bacteria > Bacillota > Clostridia > Oscillospirales > Ruminococcaceae > Ruminococcus. The sequence continues at coordinate 19,978 of JAFXCR010000030.1, read as the reverse complement.
AAAGTAATATTCTGATATCCCTTAGAATAATGGGTGCCAACCATAAATAATAGTCACTTTTAACAAAAATTGCAAACTTTTGTATTTGATTATTGATTTTCGGATGAAAAAGTGATATAATTATTTATATATGAAATAGTATGAATGGAGTGTTTTCACTTGAAGTCAACTGAAACATCAGCAAAAAAAGTAAAGGTTATAAAGGTAAGGGCGGTAAAAACCGTGGAAAATAAGGCTGATTTCTCAATTAAAGAGGAAATTAAGCTTGAAATACCCAAGGAGGAAGAAAAGGTTACCGAAAAGAAGCCGGAGATTCTTGAAGCAGAGGATGTAAAGGTTACCGAAAAGAAGCCGGAGATTCCTGAAGCAGAGGATGCAAAGGTTACCGAAAAGAAGCCGGAGATTCCTGAAGCAGAGGATGCAAAGGTTACCGAAAAGAAGCCGGAGATTCCTGAAGCAGAGGATGTAAAGGTTACCGAAAAGAAGCCGGAGATTCCTGAAGCAGAGGATGCAAAGGTTACCGAAAAGAAACCTGAGATTCCTGAAGCAAAAAAAAATAACATTGTTGAAGTATTACCGTTAAGTTCTGAAAAAGAAGAAAAGAAGCCTTCTGAGATAATGCCGGAAATATTTGTAGCAGCGGAAAAGCAGATTCATGAAAAGAAATCTGAGATTCTGGCAGCAGAAGAAAGAACGATTCCCGAAAAGAAGCAGGAAAAAACACCAAAGCGTTATAAAGGTCTGGAATCAGTAGGAGAAGACGAGCTTGACGAACTCATTAAGGATGAGGATGTTGTTATTGATGATGTACATAATATGTTCATCAACAAGAAAACCGGAACACTTGTAAAATACATAGGTACAACAAGTGCAATTATAATTCCGGATACGATTACAACCATTGGCAGATATGCTTTCAGAGGAAACGAAACTCTGAAAAAAATTATTCTCTCTGACAGCGTAAAGAGAATCGAAAAATATGCTTTCTGTCACTGCTTTGCTCTTGAGGATATAGTTTTTTCCAACAATCTTGAATATATAGGCGAAAACGCTTTTCTTAAATGCCAGCACCTCAGGGAACTCAACTTCCCACCATCACTTAAAATGATAGGCAAGGGTGCTTTCGGAAGATGCGGCTCCGTTGAAAAGATTGTTCTTCCTGCCTATCTGCAAAGAATAAGCGATCTCTGCTTCTTCTCATGCCGCCGTCTCAGAAAGGTTGTTATCTCTGGATCTGTCGAGTCGATAGGTTTTTCAGCATTCTCGGAATGTTATAATCTGAAAAAAGTTATTATTTCAAATTCAGTTGCTGTTATCGGAGAAAGTGCATTTTCATGGTGCCGTTCTCTGGAAGAAATTACTATTCCGGCAACCGTTAAAACCATAAGCAACTGGGCTTTCTACGGCTGCCAGAATCTTACTGATCTCAAGGTTAGCTATCACACAAGAGATATCAAAGAGGACTCTTTCAGTGGTTGTGAGAATCTTTTTAATGTGAAGATAATCGAGTTTGATAATGATAATGTTTCAATGGACGAAGTCAAGAAGGGCAGACGTCACGTTATCAGAATTCTGAAGCAGGTCAACCGTAAACGTGCGGAAAGCTATGCCCGTGAATACGGTATAAGTATGCTCTTTATATGATTGAGTTCGGGATTTGAAAAAAATTCTGTTTAGCTCTTGACATCCGTGAGTAAAAGTGATACAATATATTATTATCAAATGCTATGACGGAGAGAAGTAGTGCGGAAATTCTGTCGCAGAGAGTACGGATAAGGTGTGAGCCGTATACAAGAGTCAGCATGAATAACACTCCCGAGCATCAAACCGAAAGGCGGCTGTATTGCGGATTTATCTTTCCGGCAGTTTCGGCTTAGTAGGAGCGACGTTTTCTGTACGTTATCGCAGACAAGAGTGACCGCAGTGCGGTAATTCAGGTGGTACCACGGAAGTTTTACGCTCCCGTCCTGTAAAATATACAGGGCGGGAGTTTTAATTTTTTGCTCCGGCAGTTAGCCGGAAAATATATTATCCGTCCTGAAACCGAAATTATGAAAGGAACGATTTTTTATGAAACATACTGATATCAAAAAAATAATTACCTCGAAAGAGGAATTCATCGGCAGCGAAGTTACAATTTGCGGCTGGGTTCGCACATCCAGAAACTCAAAGAGCGTTGCCTTTGCAGAGCTTAATGACGGTACATCCCTTAAAAATATTCAGGTAGTTATCGAAAAGGACGGTGCAGCAGATTTCAAGGAGCCTCGTGTAGGTATGGCTGTAAAGGTTACAGGAACTGCTGTTGAGGGCAGAAACAATACTGTTGAGATCAATACAACACCGGATAATATCCAACTTCTCGGCGATTGTCCTACTGATTATCCTCTCCAGAAGAAAGGTCATACTCTGGAATTCCTCCGTTCTATGCCTCACCTCAGAGGAAGAACAAACACATTCAACGCTGTATGGCGTGTTCGTTCTGTACTTGCAGCTGCACTTCACAAATATTTCCAGAGCAACAACTATGTTTATATAAATACTCCTCTTATTACCGGAAGTGACTGCGAGGGTGCAGGAGAAATGTTCCAGGTAACTACAAACGGCTATACAACTGAATTCAAGAGCGAGGAAGAATACTATGCAAACGACTTCTTCGGCAAGCGTGCCGGACTTTCTGTTTCCGGACAGCTTGAAGGCGAAGTTGCTGCTATGGCTATGGGTAAGATATATACTTTCGGACCGAGTTTCCGTGCTGAGAACAGTAATACTCCCAAGCACCTTGCTGAATTCTGGCATATCGAGCCGGAGGTTGCTTTTGCAGAGCTTGACGACGTTATCGAGATTGCTGAGGGAATGATAAAGTTCGTTATCAGAGAGCTTCTTGATACTTGTCCTGATGAGATCGCATTCTTTGATGCTCACTTTGAAAAGGGACTCAAGGCTCGCCTTGAGGATCTTATTTCCCATGATTTCGGCAGAGTTACCTACACAGAAGCTATAAAGCTTCTTCAGGAATCAGGCGAGGATTTTGTATATCCCGTAGAATGGGGCTGTGATCTCCAGACAGAGCACGAGAGATACATCTCTGAGAAGGTATTCAAAAAGGCTGTATTCGTAACAGATTACCCCAAGGAGATAAAGTCGTTCTACATGAAGCAGAATGCTGACGGCAAGACTGTTGCCGCTGTTGATCTTCTTGTACCCGGCGTTGGCGAGATTATCGGAGGAAGCGAAAGGGAAGCAGATTACGATAAGCTTGTTGCAGCAATGGAGGAAAGAGGCATGAACCTCAGTCTTTACAGCGACTATCTTGATCTGAGAAAATACGGTTCAGTTCCTCACGGCGGATTTGGTCTCGGATTTGAGAGACTTATCATGTATACAACAGGTATGTCAAATATCCGTGACGTAATTCTTTACCCAAGATCAGTAGGTTCGATAAGATAATCTGTGCGGATAAATTCTTACAGAAAGAAAGGTGCTTATTTATGAAAAAGGCATTATCGTTGATTTCGGTTCTTGTTATAGCAGCAGGAGCACTCGTTTCATGCGGAAGCAAGAAGTCAAGCTCCTCTGATAAGGAAGCAACAAGGTCTGAAGATAAGGTGGAACAGGGAATTATCGGTACATGGGTACCAAGCGGAGATACCCTTAAGGCAATGATGGATGACCTTGGCAGCGGAATGACAATGGAAAAGGCAGAAATTGTATTTGATGAAAAGAATATGACTATGAATGCTTCAGTTGACGCTTCTGATATCATCTATGTTACTGCTGACGGGGTTAATCTCAGTGGAGAGAACTTTGACAGAGAATATGACGGTGAGGTTCTTTCTGTTGTTATAGAAGGTCAGGAAGTGGCTTCGTTTGAGCGTATGGGAGCTCCTGATAAGGAAAATATCTACGGTAAATATACAAACGATGAAATGGGGTTTGTGGAAGGCGGAGAAATTTACTTTGAATTCGTAGAAGAAGGCGTTTCATATATGGTGATTTCTCAGTCAAGTGAATACACTTATGATGAAGAAGCAGGAACAGTTACTGTTGTTGATGCTGATGGAGAAGAAGAAGTGTCTTCTGTTAAGATTGACGGAAATAATATGACCGTAGAGGATCAGGAAGGTAAAATCGAAACATTTACCCGTGCAGACTGATACAACCGGCATTACTAAATTTCATGTAAAGGAATGATATATATGTCCAGATCGCTGTATATCCCTGAGGGCTATAAAACGGCTCTCACAATAAGAGAAACACAGCATGCAATAAAATATATCAAGGATATTTTTCAGCAGGCATTGTCAATAGTTCTTACACTTGACCGTGTATCTGCACCGCTGCTTGTCAGAAAGGGAAGCGGTATCAATGATGATCTTAACGGCGTTGAACGCAAGGTTGAATTTGATATAAAGGAAATCGGTACAGAAGCAGAAGTTGTTCAGTCGCTTGCAAAGTGGAAAAGAACTGCACTTTACCGCTACGGCTATGAGCCGGGAGAGGGTATCTATACCGATATGAACGCTATCCGCCGCGATGACGATACCGACAATACACATTCTGTTTTTGTCGATCAGTGGGATTGGGAAAAGGTTATCACAAAGGAAAACCGTACCCTTGATTATCTTAAAGATACTGTAAAAAATATTGTCAAAGCTGTTGTTTATACAAAGAGAAAGGTAAGTCACAGATATCCTGTGCTTGAAAGAAAAATCACTGATGAGGTGTTCTTTATCACAGCACAGGAGCTGGAAGATATGTATCCTGATAAGCCTTATCAGGAAAGAGAACGTCTTATCACAAAGGAACACAAGACAGTTTTCATTATGCAGATCGGCGGAAAGCTTGCAAGCGGTGAAAAACACGGCGGCAGAGCTCCTGACTATGACGACTGGACTCTTAACGGTGATATACTCATCTGGAACGATATTCTTGACAACGCACTTGAAATCTCCTCAATGGGAATCCGTGTTGATTCTGAATCACTTGCACGTCAGCTCAAGGAATGCGGTGCTGAGGACAGAATGAAGTACAAGTATCATCAGATGATCGCAGACGGTACACTTCCGCTTACTATCGGCGGAGGAATAGGGCAGTCAAGACTTTGTATGCTTCTGCTTGAAAAAGCACATATCGGAGAGGTTCAGTCATCTATCTGGCCTGAGGATATGCTTGAAAAGTGCGCAGAAAGAGGAATCACTCTGCTGTAAAAAAATATGATCCGGAAACGGCTTTATAAGGTCGCTTCCGGATTTTTTTGTGATTTGTAAGAAATTTCTTTGTTGCATTTCCGTGATTTCTGCATAAAATATTATAAGCAGCAAAAAGATATACGCCGTTCCGGAGTGGCAGTGCCCTCGAATAGCTTCGGGACATTGGTGCATCGCCGCAGTGATCGGCGGAAGGGGCACTCTGCCGCTTTATCGGACGGCTGCTTTTATATAGAGTAAGGGGAACTGTATTAAGTTCCCCTTTTTGTTGCTTTTTCGTTATAATACATATAATCTCATATATATATATCGCCGAATTTGTAGATTGTTTTTGTGAACTATTGACAAACGACGACTATTGTGGTATATTAATAATATAGAGGCATTTGTCCCTCTGAAAATTAATTCTTAAATAATGAAAGGGTGATTCTGCATGAAAAAACAAAAAATCTTGTCTGTTCTGATTTCAGCAGCATTAGGTATGACTGCTTTTGCTGTTCCGACAGCTGTGTCGGCGGAAGATAATGAAATTATGGTCTCTGATTCCGCAGATACTGAGGAAATGATATACGGTGATATTAAATATGTATTCACTTCAGGAACAGTTACACATTATACTGGCGATACGCTTGATCTTAGCGATGTAAAGCTCAGATTAGCAACGTATTCCAGTTATAATTCTAATTATGCTTATTCCTCTGCTTATAACTGCGTTTTCACTGTGGGATCAGGACTTTATTCTGATACATACACGCTTGATACGAGCGGAGTTGATCTCACAAAAGCCGGAAGGTATGATGTTGTTATAAAACCGATAGCTGGAGCAGTTGGTACTTTTTCAACGAAAGATAACTGGGTGGATTATGGTGAAGCGGCTCCGGACGGTGACTATGAAATTTGTATGAAGGGAAATGAATCTTATATTCCGGTTACTGTTTATGATAGGGAAGCCGTAGCAGATAACCCTTTATATCTGAGAGTGTTCACTGAATTTATTGATATTCACAGTGATGGCGGTGCATATGTAGAACTTGTCGGAGCACTTGCTTCTGATGTGAGATATGAAATAGAAGATGAGTCAATAGCTGAGATATCTGCTGATTCTTCATCAGGTTATCTCGTTCTGAACGGCTTGAAAGAGGGAGAAACAACGGTTCATGTTTATACTTCTGACGGCAGAACAACAAGTGAAAAAATCAGAGTACTGCCTCCGCCTGTACCGGATACTCCTCCGGAAGAACCTATAATTACAACAACTACAACGATAGTTTCTGAAGATACGCCATATACTACAACTACTCCATCCGAATATACTGAAATTTTCACCACAACTACAACGAAAGTTTACGAAGATACGCCATATACTACAACTACTGTAACCGAAAATATTGAAACTTCCACCACATCTACAAAATGGTGGTATCAGTACGAGACAACTACAACTATGATCTATTGTTCGACCGGAACATTGCCGATAGTTACTGTTACAGAAACAGTAACTACTACCTCTGAACCGGAAACAACTGCAACAGAATCTACATCCGATACAACAACTGATCCAGTTGTTACTTCAACTGTAATAACTTCAACAACAACTACGGTAGCAGTTACAAGCACTGATGCCGGTAACGGTGAAACAACACTTCCGCAGACAGGATATTCCGGTGTATACAAAGTTGTCATTGGATTGGCAGTTCTTATGACAGCAGGAGGCAGTGCAATTATTGCTAAAACACGGAAAGAAAATGAATAATTAATTACAAGAGCGTCGCTAATCACACGGCGCTCTTTCTCATTTTATGATGTTACTTTCTTGAACCGATATAGCTGCATATGCCGGAATATATAGTAAATGCAACCTTGCTCTGATAATCGTCCGTTGCGAGAAGTGCAGCTTCTTCCGGATTTGAGAGAAAGCCGCATTCTGCCATTACTGTCGGATTTTCACTGTAATAACAGAGGAAAAGCTCCTTGCCGCATTCCTTTATTTCACGCTTGTTTTCAGGCTGAAGCATTCCGGCAAAGCTTTTCTGGAGGGAACGTGCAAGGTCCTCGCTTCCGCCTGTACTGCCGGAAAAGAACATCTGAGCACCGCTGTATTTCGGATCGTTGAACTGATTCTGATGAATGGAAATACATACGGCATTGTCCTCAGAATTGAAGATTTCGAGCCGGTTATCCATGTCGCTGCTTTTCTGATTGGCAAGTCCCTCGATACCTTTGTCGTGAATGGAAATATCATCATCACGAGTAACTTTCACCTGATATCCGCTGATTTCAAGCATATCACGAAGCTTCAGAAGAATGCTGAGATTGATTCCCTTTTCTGGTATCCCCTCAGCAGAGGTACATCCGCCGTCGAAGCCGCCATGTCCTGCATCGAGGATAATCACCGGAGTTTTATTACTGTAATCAGTAATTGCCGTCGGAATGCTTTCCGTTTCTGATTTTTTTCCGATATGAGAAACTGCACTTATTCCGGCGGCTGCACAGCAGAAAACAATAGCTCCGCTGAGGATTCTGCGCTTGATTTTGTCCATAATATCGCTCCTTTTACAATATTCTACGATAATAATATGATAAAAGAAATTAGGATATGCACTGCTTGCACATTGTACAGGAATCATATGTTGGTGAACAGATATATTTTATACACCTTTTCTTCAAAAAATGAGTCGTGAAGGTTATTTGTTTGTGATATCATTTGAAATGGCATCATAGTCTGTATTTAATTTACACTTACAAATATGCGAAAAATCTTGCAATATACAGCTTTCTGTGATATAATGTACTTTATAAAAATATTCAGGCAATCCCGCACAAGCACGTCTGTTGGCTTTGTACGGTATCATATTATGAAATTTTAGATACGACTGGAGATGATATAATTTGTCAAAGCTGATGAAATACTTGCTTTTCACCTTCATTACCGCATGGATAATAGGTGGCATTGGGTGCTATAAAGCCAATCAGGGCGGCGTAGCGGGAGAATCCAGCTTTCACAATGCTATGGCAATTTGTATGTTCATGCCTATGCTGGGAGCACTGTTCGTAAAAGCAGATGTAAAGGAAATGGGCTGGAGGCTCAGATTAGGTAAGAACTGGAAATACATCCTCTTTGCCTGGCTGGCACCTACGGTATTTCAGATAATCGGTGCAGCATTATACTTCATGGTGTTTCCGGATGACTTCGCACCGGCTGAGGCGTTTCAGCGGTTCATGACGGATACGGAATACGAGGAGTTCAGACAAAACGGCAGTCAATATACTGCCTTCATTGCAAGTGAGATATTTTATTCGCTTACCTCCTTCGATATAATAATCGCCATAGTTCTGGGACTGGGCGAGGAGATAGGCTGGAGAGGCTTTATGTATCCGGAACTGAAAACAGGTTACGGGAGAACGAAAGGACTTCTTATCGGCGGTGTGATACATGGCGTATGGCATTTCCCCGTAATGCTCGCAGTAGGCTATGAGTACGGTAAGGATTACATTGGTGCACCGCTGCTGGGATTCGTTGTATTCTGTGTATTTACCGTGTCTATGGGTGTTATTTCGGATTTTCTCTATGTAAGATCAGGCAGCATATGGCTGACGGCGATACTTCACGGAATGATTAATTCATCAGCCAGTCCGAGAATGTTATTGGGCAACAGCCACCCGGAGCGTTCGGTTTTCGGACCGGATGACGTGGGGCTAATTGCTGCAATTCCTATGGTGACGTGTGCGGCATTACTGCTTTGGCGTCAGCACAAACAAGAGCAGATGGAACTGGATGAAATTTTTAGCAGCAATAGTTTTTCTGTATAGAATAAAAGCCTGAGAGTAGTATGGCTGCTTTCAGGCTTGTTTTGCTATATAATTTATTTATATTTGAAATTGCAGAAAAATTTCTTTGAACTGTAATATTTGCGAACAGAAAGTTGTCTATATAAGTAGAGGACCTCTACTCCTCACGGAAGGAGGCATATCTAATGGATGATGCATCAATTATTAAGTTGATCCGTGAAAGAAATGAACAAGCAATAGCTGAAATGCAGCGAAAGTATAATAAGCTGTGTTATTATGTGGCTGGTAATATCCTATCTCAGCATGAAGATATAGAAGAATGTGTGAATTCTGCCTATTATGAGATATGGAATAACATACCGCATGACGATCTGAACGATTTCAGATCGTACCTGTGCCGTATTGTGCGAAATATTGCAATCAACAGGCTTAAATATAACTCTGCTGAAAAGAGAAATCCGCAATTTACTGTATGTATAGATGAAATTTCCGGAATAGTTCCTTTGTACGATGACCAGAGTATATCCGAAGATGTACTTGCTGATGCGATCAGTCGTTTCCTGAGAAGTCAGGATGAAAAGCACCGGAAAATGTTTATCAGACGCTATTGGTTTGGTGATTCATTATCTCAGATTGCAGAGTATTTTGGTATGAAAGAGAAAACCGTTGCTACTTATCTTTTTCGGACGAGAAAAAAACTAAAAGCCTTTTTACAGAAAGAAGGGTACGATTATGAATGAACTTAGATTTCTTGAAATAATTGGGAAAATTGATGATGATCTTATCAGCGGTGCTATAACTGATACATGTCAGAAGAAAGATAACCGTGTCATCACCAGGAGAAATATCTATGCATTTGCTTCTGTCGCTGCCGCTGCTGTAATAACTGTTGGATCTGTTGTGTTTTATAATGTGCATAAACCGTCTGAACTTATCAGCGGAAATTCTTCTGTTCTGACAGACAGCAGAGAGGAGTATCAGTATGAAGGCAACAACGATGATGGTGTGACATCACATATTCAAAAAGGTACAGCTTCAACGGCAGCTGATGATATCAAAAGTACACATACATCTGATTCTGTAAAATATGAGAATACTGATACTCCCTTTGAAGACGACAGCTGCGGGCAACATACGGATTCATCGGAGAATATCAATACTACCGTTGAAGACAAGTCTGTATCAACAACAGCTCCTATAAGCCATACACAAGCTGTTACTCAGACAGAAACGCCTGTTCAAAGTACGCAAAAAGCTCAGACTTCAAAGCCTGCCGAAACTGTGACCACTACTTTACCTCCTGTTCAGCCTCCGACAGAAGAACCCACAGATTTTGACGATCTCCCATATGCTGTTCATACTGATCTTGATGTCAGCTATGAAGAAGCTAAAGAGAGATTCGGTCACGCTGTCTCAGAATGTACAAGAAGTGATTTTCTTGGATACACGATAGGAATAGTTAGTCAGAACGGGGATATTGATTCAGATAAAGCGTTCTGCTTAGACGTTGCCTATAAATTCATAAATGGTACTATCGCTGTTATTGATCAGGATAAAATGTCTGGTTCAAGAGCGACTTATGGTACGAAACAGTACGATTATCTTGATAGAACATTTAACGATGAAACATTTCTTAATGACGAGCAGATAACGATAGGCTATTACCCTGACGGTGACAGCGGATTAGCCTATGTTGCGGTTTTTGACAGATCAGCAGATATATACGAAATAATGGATATGATAATATCGCTGGAAATATAAGTCAAATGGCTTTAGAACAGGAGAAATTAAGTGATAAAGAAACAAATAGGAAAGTATAGAAATGAACACAACGGAATATTACGATTTATAGGAGGAATCATTATGAAAAGAAAATTTATAGCAATAACATCATTTATGGCTGCTGCACTGGCTGGATGCGGACAGATCAACGAGCCGTTGAACATCTCTGACAGTGATAATCAGACTGCTTCACAAGTTGAGGTTCAGACGGAGAAGTATATTGATTCTGTTACCTCTGAATCTGCCACAGAAGCAATTACCACATCTTCCGTCCAGCTTACCACAGAGAAAACGACTGAGAAAGCAACAGAGGGTTCTGCTTACGAAGATAAACAGAAAAAAGAAAATACCGAAAATGAAGTAATAGATAATGATATTCCGCAGCAGCAGTCAGAGATAAAACAGTTTGCGACAGAAGCTGAAACGTCTGCTACAGCAATTGAACCCACATCTCAGATTCCACCACAGACTGAGGCGTCCAGTGCCGCTGCAGTTGCTGATGATGTACCGACTGCTGATGTTTTCAAAATGCTCGACAGCCTTAATTATCATGCAATAAGTTGTGACGGTTTGCCCACACATAATCTTACAGCTCCTGATGAAACAGTTTACTGTCTCTATCTTGATGATGCAGCATCCTACTCATATGTATGGCGCAGACCGAGTTTAATCGCAGATGCGGATAATGAAGCTCCGCTCACACAGGAAGTTATTGATGCAATATATGCGAATTGGGATAATCTCAATATTGCAGAATGTAATTGGTGAAATCTATATCACGGCACAGAGGATGATCTCTGTGTCGTTTTAATTTTCTTTTTGAAAATTTATTGCTTTTATTTCCATACCATGTGAAAATTTGATTACAGCAATGTATATTGAAAAAATGGAGCAGCTTTTTCAAGCTACTCCATATATTAATACTATCGCAGTTGATGAATTTACAGAGATTTTCTCACTGAGCCAGAAGTCTTCTTTTCATAAGGCAGAGGTCAAAAGCGTCCAGTTGGCCGTCAGCACAGAGATCAGCAGCCTTCCAGTTTGTAAGCTTTGAATCCGGTCTGCCGAGAATCCAGTTTTGCAGCAGTAACACATCAGAAATTTTGAAATCGCCGTCCATATTGACATCACCGCATATCAACTGAGTTTCAGCTACTTCTGATGCTGTGAGAGCACAGTCATAGATTTTTATACTGCCTATACTGCCCTTGAAGTAGCTGTCTTCAGCGTAGAAGGACTTGCCGATATAACAGCTTGTGCCTGTACCCATATCAGCAATCTGACCGTGCGTTTCAGTTGTTTGGAGAGTTTCCTTTCCGTCAATATACAGCTTTGTATCAGCACCGCTGACGACGAGGGTATAGTTGTGCCACTGAGTTCCGTCAATATCGTAGATGAGTTCAGTTTCGTCACGCCATGAATCAGTTGTTGCGGCAAATCGGAAACGATCCTTTGCAACGAGGAAGAACATATATTCTTTGTTGTTCCTGCCGGCTGTAAACGTGAAGAACTGACCTTCGGAACCTGATTTTATATCCATACTCACAGTGTAGTCACGAAGGCCGTCCATCGTACCGTCAGGCAGCTTTCCGTAGGTATCGCTGCTTCCGTCCAGATAGAGAACCTTGCCCATTTCTGGATCATTTTCTATTGAGGCATTGCCGTTCAGTCCGAGAGAACCGGTACCGTTATCAAAGTCGATGTTCAGAAAAGGCTCAGGCTTAGCAGCATTTTCAAGCGGAGCTCCGAATATCTTTACCTCATAGATGGTAGGCGTGTACCAGTTGTTTGTAGGATTATTATGTAAGGTCGCATTCTGGACATTAAGACGGACATAACGTGCTTTGCCGCTAAGCATATCGCTGTTGAATCCGTAAGTCTTGCTGACTTCCTCACTGTTCTTGTCAGTGTGGTCCAGAAGTTTAGTCCAGTTCTTTCCGTCAAGGCTGCCCTCAACGGTGTATGTGTAGTATCCCTCAGAGCCTTTGCAGATATACCACGATGTCTGTATATTTGAAAGTTCGCAGACTTTTTCAAGATCCACCTGTAAATAGAACGGCCACTTTTTATAATCACCTATGGCTGTGAATGATGTCTGATATGAACCGTCAAAAGCTCTGGCAGGGGAGCTGCTGTCCTTTGCTGCGAGCGATGATGATGCCGATCTGTCCTGTGAGAGAAGTTCGCCCTGCTGAACAGGATAGAGATCGCCGGTTGAGGTGTTGTATCTGAAATAAGGATAATAGTCGTAGAATGCGAAGCCGTTATCGAAATACAGAGGACAAAGGGTAGTACCGCTTGTTGTGGAAGCTCTCAGCCAGCGATATGCGTGCATAAGGTAGTTTTTGTTCTGCAAATTGACTACCCAGCCGGACTGTGATGAGAATGTTGAGGTATTGCCTATGCTGCGGAGTTCGCTCCATTCGCCGTAAATGTCTTTTGTAACACTGTATGCGCCGCTGCTTGGATACCAGCCAGCCGCCTGAGATGTAAACAGAAAGTAGTATCCGTCTTTTTTAATAAGATTCGGGAATTCACGGTACTGATTATCGAAAAGCGTGGTAACTATCTCCGTGACATCGCTGTAATCGTCGTTCATACGGAAGATATATATAGTCGCATTCGCTCCTTGTCCTTCCTTGTTTGCGGCGGCAATGAGATAGCCTGTACCGTCGTCATCGAAGAATATCGCCATATCACGCACTTGTATTCCAAGTGGATTGTAGACGTGGTGTACGGTGAATTGTCCGCCTGGAGTACCGGTGATAACGAGGGCTTTTCCGTCATTATAACCGCTGGGCTTTTCCCAGTGTGCCCACACAACTACCTTGTTTTTCTCAGGGATATAGTCGATATGTACCGATTCTATCTTGCAGCTTTCGAGGGCGGAATTCTGGGAGCTGTCCGCAGCATTTCTGGCATTTCCGAAGTGCTTTCCGTCACTGGAGGTCGTTTCCTCAAGGTATATATCGTCCTTTCCGGAATGTTTTTTGAGCGAATAGTTATAGTAAGTGTCGCCGACTTTGTATCCGCTTGTCTGATAGACAAGGCTGCTGCCTTTCTGATTATCGTATGTATTTAGTCCGGATGGAAGTTCGCAAGGCGTAAGTTCCTTGACTTCAGAGAAAAGCTCCTTGCCATCTGAGTTGACTTTCAACTGATAATAATAGGTGACTCCGGGCTGAAGATTGTTATCTTCGAAGGAAGTTCCGCTGCCGCTGTATATCGGTGTGAAATTTTCGTCAGATTCGGTTGAGCGGTAAAGAGTATAGCTGTCTGCGGAGAGCGTTGTCGCCCATTGAAGGGCAGCGTTGTCTGCATTATTTCTGTCACCGATACAGAAAAGATTTACGACAAGTCCTATCTCATCGGATATAACAGCTTTCTCCGATACAGCTTCAGGGGTCCGTAAGCCGTTCATGCCGCCGACTGTCAGAAGCAATGCTGCACTGCATAACGCAGCTGCGGCACGTTTAAGTATTCCCTTGTTCATAAGATTTATCACTCCGTTCGTTTGTAAAGTTTTTTGTAAAATTCATTATATCACGGAAAACTGTATATTGCAAGATTTTTCTCATATTTGTAAGTGTAAATTAAATATAGGCTATGTAGTGTGCGGTGTCGCTTTAAAAAAAGGAAAAAACATTGCAATATTATTAATTAAGATGTAAAATAAGAAATAGTGTAATATGCTGTTTTATGATAAATTTCAGAAGTGAAAAAATTTTTTTGAAAAAATTTTTGGAAATATGTGACACTTTGGTTTTGTAGACTGAATGTTATTTATGAAAGCACGATTTCCATGGAACACTTTCAGGAATCAGGAGGAATGAACATGACCGGTACAGAATACTGTAAAATCTATAAAAAGTCACCGGACAATGCCTATAATGCACTTTTCGAAAACTATTGCGATTATGTGTATGCAATAGTGTACAACAAGCTCAGGAGTGCGGCGTCCCGTGAGGATATCGAAGAATGTGTGAGTGATATTTTCGCAGATGTATTTTTCGGATACAAGAAGGAAAACGATAACGGAGGCGATATGAAAGGTTATATCGGAACGGTAGCCAAAAGACATGCGATAAATACTTTTCATAGTATAACAGCAAGACGTAATCGTTTTTCCGGAGATTCTGAGGAAGAAATGAATCTCATAGGCGATGAGACTGATATCGAAGCAGATTCAGACATGACAGAAACACGAGAGATACTTCTCAGCAAGATAAATGAGCTTGGCGAACCGGATTCAACGATCATACTCCAGAAATACTATTATGACCGTTCTTCAGGCGAGATAGCAAAGCTTCTGTCGATGAAGGCATCAGCAGTCAGAATGAGGGCGTCAAGAGCTCTTGACAAGCTGAAAAAAACACTGACGGCAGCTGGTATCACATTATAAAGGAGTGCGGAATTATGAAAGAAAAACGTGAATTTAATATGCTTGAAAATGCTGATGACAGAACCGTTGAGCTTCTTTCCGGAGTTCCGGTACTTACAGATGAAGAAAAGAAAAGGATGTTGGCTATGAGTAAAAAGAAACTTGATAACATGAACAGAGAAAATAATATATCTATGAACAAAGAGGGAGCAGAAGTAAGCGGTGTTGAGCGTTACAATCGTCCGAAGTGGCAGACATTTGCTTCCGTTGCGGCTTGCTTTGTACTGGTCGGCGGTATTGCCGGAACAGTAATGCTGCTTGGCAGAAACGGCAAGGACAGCACAAAGAAGGACAACACAGCCGTTGAAGTTCAGACCACAACAGATGCCGCTGTAACTACAACAGCTCCTGTGGCAACAGATGCTATTCTGACAATTCCGGTGACTACTGCACCGGTGACAACAACAGAGCCTGATAATATAGTTCCTGAGCTTACAGAAGAAGAACTCGTGAAAATTGCTTCTGAAGGAATAAGGGATGAATTCTATATTGATGATATATTAACAGGTTTCAGCGTTGATATTGATGAGAATGATAAGATCAGCTATGGAGTGTTTTCTGTTGATTCTGGTGATTCTGTCGAAATACCCTTTTACAGAGTTATCGATTCACGCTTTGAAAGCATTGATGATATCAAAGCTCTTACTGCTGATTATCTCACAGATCCTTTGATTACAGATCGTTTTGCCGATATTTTTGGTATTTCACCTCTGTTTATTGAAAAAGATGGAAAGCTTTATACATCTCAATCAATGTATCTTCCTGCAACAGTGGAGTTTATCAGCGATCCTGTTATTACCGGATACGACGGAACTACTTTTTATGCTACTGCAACCGTGGATACGGGAAGAGGAACTTATGGTGATGTTTGTACCCTGCGTTATCAGTTTGCATTTGTTGACGGCAAATGGAAAGTAAGCGGCTTTGAGGTAGTAGACAGCAATAATGGTACTGATTCTGAAACAGAAACAGAGCTTCCGAATGCTGACCTTGCAATAGATATACTTGAAGATCTCAGGGTTCTTGATGGTCTTAGAGCAGGCAGTGGTGTTGAGGTTGAAAATGATATATCTAAGACAATAGTTACTGACGAAGGTTTTGAATATGTATACTATAAGGTGTCTGATGATTTTGCAAGTGAAAATTTCAAGAATTCCATTGAAGATATAAAAAGCTGGGTAGATAATGTGGCTACAGGTGAAGCCCGTGAATATTATAAGTGGATTTGTGATGAAGAAAATGCCATGTTCAGGGAATTTGACGGAGAACTATACTATTTATATGGTTGCTCAGAAACGATTTTTCGTTGGTTTGGTGAGCCGAAGATAAAAAATGTGCAGAACGGCAGCTTCGATATATTAGTTAAATGTTACTGTAATGACGATATGATTCAGAATCTCACTGTAAACGTAGTCAAAAACGGTTATGGCTGGAAGATCAATAAATGTGTGCTGGATGAATCGACTCTTCGTCCGGCAACGGAGGAAGAAATAATGGAGTACAATTATTGATTGTGTGACATAAGAAATTTATTGATATAACTGATCAGTCCCTGTGATTGCGGGGACTGATTTTTTTAATATATCGGAATTACTTGCTTGATTTTATATTGATACTATGCTAAAATTGTAATGTTGCCAGGAAAACTCTGCACACGACAGCATAAAATGTCGGGAAAATTAAAAATTTCTGAGTTAAAATATAGATACCACAGAGGAGAAAGGAAGTTCACCTATGAGTAACTGGACAGAAGGTATTCAGAATGCAATAAAATATATAGAGGAAAATCTTTCAGAAGAATTGTGCATTGAAGATATTGCAGCAAAGGCTTACGTTTCACCGTTCTATTTTCAGAAGATTTTCAGTGTGCTGTGTGGTTTTACAGTTGGTGAATATATCCGTAACAGGCGTCTGACTCTTGCGGCAGAGGAACTTTCCATGCTTGACGTAAAGGTTATTGATGTAGCTCTGAAATACGGATATGATGCTCCTGACAGCTTTGCAAGGGCATTTACGAAATTTCATGGGATAGCTCCATCTGCGGTCAGAAAAAAAGGTGCAAACATAAAAAGCTTTGCACCGCTGAAAATTAAATTGACATTGGAGGGAGGTACTATGACTGAGTACAAAATTGTTGAAAAAGCAGCTTTCACAATCATGGGAAAATGCAGAAGATTCTGTGCAGATACTTCCTATACGGAAATTCCGAAGTTCTGGGCAGAGCATTACTCAAACGGTGGCGGTGAAATAATCAAGGGAATGTTCGGTGCCTGCGTTGACGGTAATGACATGGATTTCAATAACGGTAAGGAATTCAATTACTTTATTGCTGATTTGTATTTCCCGTGGAATGAGATTCCTGACGGCTGTACAGCCTATACATTTTCTGCGGGATTATGGGCGGTGTTCCCATACCACGGCGAATGTCCTGATGCTTTGCAGGAGGTCAATACCAGAATATGGACTGAATGGCTTCCGAACTGCAGGGAATACGAACTCGGAGGAAATTACAACCTTGAGTTTTATATCGAAAAGGAACACGGTGAAATATGGGTTCCTGTAAGGAAAAACAGCAGATAAAGATATGACGGTATGAGCAGCGGATTCATACCGTCATAATTTTTGCGTAAGATAAATTTTTGAATATCTGGTCTGTAATGGTATGATAGACGGCAGTGGGAGTGATTGTCTGAATTTTATAAAATTATTAGATTATTGTAATAGTAAATTGAAATATTTTAATAACAAATTATTGACAAATAAATAATTATATGGTATTATAAATTTATTATTCTGGGAGAAAGAGGTGATAATTATGGAATGGAAAGTAGGAAAAAAATTACTGGCTTCCATTTCAGCAATGGTTGTGACTTCAACATCATTGGGACTGCAGAATATCCTATACGCAGTTAATGCGGCAAGCAGTCAGATTGATGAACATAGTCATCAGCCGACAGACAGCATTACTGATATTCATGATTATGAATATGAACACGATCATGAATGCGAACACGATCATGAATGCGAACTGGATCATGAACAAGATTCGGTGAACGTAAATGGGCATAATCATGTAAAAGTGGCATTACTTGATTCGGGCGTTACGGATTATCAGACAAGCAAAAGCGTTTCCTTTGTAGACGATGATACCGTTGATAATTCGCACGGTAATGACATGATGAACATCCTTATGTCAAACACAGAGCATATTGATGTTTACGATGTCCGTGTACTTGACGATAACGGAAACGGTACGATAAGTGATGTTGCAAGCGGTATTATATGGTCTGTTTCAAATGACGCAGACATTATACTTATATGTTTTGCAGGAAATGACAATTCATATCTCTACAAAGAAGCTCTTGAGTATGCCGAGGTTAATGATGTAGTAGTCATTGCGGCGGCTGGCAATAATTCAAGTGCAGAGCCGCATTATCCATCTGCATTTCCAACTGTTATTTCCGTAGGTGCACTTGAGGATGAATGCTGTATCTGGGAATACTCAAATTACGGAGATTATGTTGATACATACGAAATATCATCGAATGGAACATCAGGGGCAGCAGCAGCTTTTGCAGGAAAAACAGCCGCTATGATTGCTGAAGATCCTTCATATACTCCTGATATTGTCAGAAACAGTCTGACAATTGCTAAGCCTGCTATGGATTTTTCACAGGATTTGAATGAGGATTCTTTAGTAGTTGCGTCAGCGTGCAGTCATCGATTCAATGGTTCGTTTTCAACAAAAGTAAAGGAAACTTGTACAACAGATGGTATACAAGAAGCTAAGTGTACATTATGTGGTGCAGTTTTATATACAAGAACAGTTAAAGCTACTGGTCATAGCTGGGGTTCATGGATAACATTAGTATCTGCAACCTGTACAACGAATGGTGTACAGAAGCGTACCTGTTCAAAATGTAAAGGTAGTGAATCTGGAACTATTTCAAAAAAGAATCACAGCATGGGTTCGTGGACAACTATTAAAGCAGCAACCTGTTCATCAACCGGAACAAAAGTACAAAAGTGTACAAGATCAGGCTGCACATATAGTGTGACAGGAACAATTGAAAAAACCAGTCATTCATTTAATGGTTCGTTTACAACATCAGTAGAGGCTACTTGTACAACAACAGGAACAAAGGTCGGAAAGTGTTCCAATTGTGGTACTCCTGTAAGCACACAAACGTATGGCCCTCTTGGTCACAGCATGGGTTCGTGGACAACTATTAAAGCAGCAACCTGTTCATCAACCGGAACAAAAGTACAAAAGTGTACAAGATCAGGCTGCACACATAGTGTGACAGAATCAATTCCTGCTACTGGAAACCATACGTTCAATGGTTCATATTCAACGATAAACCCGACGTGTACAACAGATGGAAAAAAAGAAGGCAAATGTATAACGTGTGGAAAAGTGTTAAGCTCTATCATACTTGAAAAGCTTGGACACGACATGGGTACAGCAACAATAACAAAGGCAGCAACCTGTTCAACAGACGGAATTAAAGAAAGCAAGTGTACAAGATCAGGCTGCACACATAGTGTGAAAGAAACAATTCCTGCTACGGGGTTGCATACTTTTAATGGTTCATATTCAACAACAAAGGAGCCTACCTGTACAGAAGAAGGTCTTAAGGAAGGCAAGTGTACAGTGTGTGGTAAAACTGTAAGTTCAGTAAAGCTGGACATGATAGCTCACGACTATAAGACTTACAATGTTGTAAAAGAAGCAACTTGTACAGAAGACGGTGCAAAG
>JAFXCR010000029.1 GCA_017516465.1 Ruminococcus sp. | reverse complement strand
TGCACAACAAACTGCCTCGCTCCTATGGCTAAGGCTCTCAACGACTTCGCTCCCATCCAGTCCGGTATCATGACAACAGTTCATGCTTACACAGGCGACCAGATGATCCTCGACGGTCCTCACAGAAAGGGCGACCTCAGAAGAGCAAGAGCTGGTGCTGCTAATATCGTTCCTAACTCAACAGGTGCTGCTAAGGCTATCGGTCTTGTTATTCCTGAGCTCAACGGCAAGCTCATCGGTTCTGCTCAGAGAGTTCCTGTTCCGACAGGTTCTACAACAATCCTTACAGCTGTTGTTAAGGGTGCAGACGTAACTAAGGAAGGTATCAACGCTGCTATGAAGGCTGCTGCTTCTGAGTCCTTCGGTTACAACACAGATGAGATCGTTTCTTCTGACGTTATCGGCATGAAGTACGGTTCACTCTTCGATGCTACACAGACAATGGTTGCTAAGATCGCTGACGATCTTTACGAGGTTCAGGTTGTTTCATGGTACGACAACGAGAATTCTTACACATCACAGATGGTAAGAACTATCAAGTACTTTGCTGAGCTCGGCTAATTAAAAGCATAACGAATTACGGGGACGGCTTTTGTCGTCCCTGTATTTGTATAATTTGAAAAAGAAGGTGTTTTAATGAATAATCAGAATCAGGGGTATCCGGCAGGAGTACAGAATCCTTTCGTAAATCAGACTCCTCAGAATAATAAAAATAAAAAAGTTATTATTCTTATAGTTATCGCTGTGGTTGTTGCTATTGCAGCAGTTTCCGGAATATTGATATGGAAGGCTGTTTCTGAACAGAAGGAAGAGGATGCAAGAAGAGCAAGACGTGAGGTGAAGTCTAAGGTGACATCTGCTAATTCTGCTTCGTCAAGTCTTTATAATGCTATTAATACTGTTCTTACTGAAATGGATGAAGAAGGTGCAAATACAGTCATTATTGAAGAACTTTCCTATTCAGCAGGGGAACACTGTGTAGAAGTTGAAACTACTGGCGGTTCAATTAGTGTTGATGGTGAGGAAATATACAAGTCACTCAAGGAATACTTCAACGATGTTGATAAGCTTGATTTTAAAGCTGCCTGTGATAGAGGTATCTGTATTGCAGTGGCATCCAAGCAGAATTCAAAATATACCGGTTCTAAGCCAGTGGTAGTTACAAAAGATAATTATAAGAAGTATTCTGATGATTTGGATAAGGCTCTTGAAGATGCTTTTGAAAAAGCAATGAGTGAACAATATTAAGATGAAAGCCTGTACTTTTAGGTACAGGCTTTTGTTGTAATCTGAAAGAGTGAATAAAAACACGTTTGTGATTCGGGTTTGCTAAAAATATTTTCGATTAGTAACTATTATGTTAAAGAAAAAAAGAGGACACGAAGATGTCCTCTTAGTTGTCGGAAATAAATTTATGCAAGATCGTTGATTTCTTTCTGCATAAGTGCGTAAGCAACAATTCCTAATCCTATAACCGAAAAAATAATGTAAATAGCTCCCTGATTTGTAGGAGCGAGACCTTTTGATGTGCGAGCAGCATCTATTCTTTCACCCTGTTTGTAAGCCCAGTAAATGCCGTAAATACCAAAGGTGAGGAGGCAGAACAAAAAAGCTGTTCCACCGCTTGGGCAAGTTGCATCGTTAGAAAGACACTTTGTGTCGTTGGTAAGGTTTATAAACCAGAATATTCCATAAATTCCACAAGTGACTAATGAAAGTATGATACAGGTAGCGATTGAACGCTTCTGAACCATAGAGGAATCGCTGTAAATGTAACGGTTCTGATTCTGGTTTTGATTCTGATAGTAGTTCTGTGATGTGGTCGGAGAAACAGAGGTCTGATCGTTCTGTGTTGTTGCTCCGCAGTGAGGGCAGAAATTACCGCTGTTGAATTCATTTCCGCAATAATTGCATTTCATATAAACATCTCCTCAATTGGTATAATCTTCACAAGAATATACCATAAATTTTTATTAATAATAATACTAATGTGTGTTGAAATAGTGACTAAATTGTGATAATATTATGAAAAATGATAATTTGATGAATTGAATAATCGGATTGAAAATCCTAAAAAATATTTTTTTGAAAAGGCTTGACTTTTCCGTAAGTATGTGGTATAATTGTTTTACCTCGATAGGGGTTTATTTTTATGCCCGATACGAGGGAGGCAAACAACCTACCTCCGTTCAGTCGGAGGAAGTATTAATTCAGGAGGTGCCGATATGAGAGTAAAGGTTACTTTAGCTTGCACAGAGTGCAAACAGCGCAACTATGTTTCCAAGAAAAACAAGAAGAATGATCCCGACAGACTCGAAATGATGAAGCATTGCAAGTTCTGCAGGAAGCATACTCTTCACAAGGAAACTAAGTAATCGGAAGGAGTATTTTTTATGGCTAAGGATACAACTTCAGAAAAGAAGTCCGAAAAAACCGAGAAGAAAAAGCCGGGTAAAATCCGCAAGTGGTTTAAGGACCTCAAAATTGAATTCAAAAAAGTGGTTTGGCCTTCAAAGAAAACTGTTGCCAACAATACTTCCGTTGTAGTCGGAGTTGTTGCACTTTCAGCTCTTCTTGTTGGTCTGCTTGACACGGGCTTCTTAGAGCTCATGTCTCTGATCTATCAGCGCTAAACCTTCGGAAATCTGAGGAGGATTATTATGTCAGAAGCAGCAAAGTGGTATGTTATCCACACATATTCAGGCTACGAAAATAAGGTTGCCCAGAATATTGAGAAGGTTGTTGAAAACCGTAAGCTTCATGATCTTATCCACGAGGTCAGAGTTCCGACTGAAAAGGTGACAGAAATCACCGACGGAAAAACAAAAGAGATCGAACGAAAGACCTATCCGGGTTACGTTCTGGTCAAAATGATCGTTACTGACGACTCATGGTATGTCGTAAGAAATACCAGAGGATGCACAGGATTCGTTGGTCCCGCTTCCGAACCTACACCCCTTTCTGAAGCAGAAGTTAAATCTCTATTTGGAATCGATGTTTCTTCAACTGTTGAAGTAAACTTCGGTGTTGGTGACAGGGTTCAGATTTCAGGAACCGCTATGGACGGATTTATAGGCGTCGTTCAGAACATCAATCTCGACGACCGCTCTGTTGATCTTCTTGTATCAATGTTCGGACGTGAAACACCCACCACACTGCCTCTTAGTCAGGTAATAAGGGTGGATGATTAACAAGGTCAAAAAGAAGCCCGCATGGCTTCAGTGGGAGAGGTAAAATAAGTCTTGCCTCGCCATTTACCACATTTATGGAGGTGCGAATTACATGGCACAGAAAGTAGTTGGCTACATTAAGCTTCAGATCGCAGCAGGAAAGGCTACTCCTGCACCGCCTGTTGGTCCGGCTCTCGGTCAGCACGGCGTAAACATCATGGCATTCACAAAGGAATTCAATGAGAGAACAAAGAATGACATCGGTATGATCATCCCTGTTGTTATCACTGTTTATGCAGACCGTTCATTCTCATTTATTACAAAGACTCCCCCCGCTGCAGTTCTTATCAAGAAGGCTTGCAACATTAACAGCGGTTCAGGAGTTCCTAACAAGACAAAGGTTGCAAACATCACTAAGGAGCAGGTTCAGAAGATCGCAGAGCAGAAGATGCCCGATCTTAACGCTGGTTCACTCGAAGCAGCTATGAGCATGATCGCAGGAACAGCTCGCTCAATGGGCGTTGTAGTTGTTGACTGATTTTTGAATGACGACGGAACCGGACATAAATAATATCCGATATTCCGTTCTGACTTCTCTGAGCTGTCATTATGACAGGCTATATTGGTGGGAGGAAAATTCCGCTAATCGATTAGCTATAAGCAATCGGTATTACCACTTAAACAGGAGGAAATATAATGAAACACGGCAAAAAATATGTTGACAGCGTTAAGGCTGTTGATTATGCAAAGCAGTATGAATCTACTGAGGCTCTTGATCTCGTTTGCAAGAATGCAAAGGCTAAGTTTGATGAGACAGTAGAAGCTCACATCCGTCTCGGCGTTGACTCAAGACACGCTGATCAGCAGGTAAGAGGTGCTGTTGTTCTTCCTAACGGAACAGGTAAGAGCGTTAGAGTTCTTGTATTCTGTAAGGAAGATAAGTACGAGGCTGCTCAGGCTGCTGGTGCTGAGTATGTTGGCGGTATGGACTATGTTGACAAGATCATGAAGGAAAACTGGATGGAGTTCGATGTAGTAATCGCTTCACCTGACATGATGGGTCTTGTTGGACGTCTCGGTAAGGTTCTCGGACCTCGTGGTCTTATGCCTAACCCGAAGGCTGGTACAGTAACACCTGACGTTGCAAAGGCTGTTACAGAAGCTAAGGCTGGTAAGATTGAATACCGTCTTGATAAGACAAACATCATTCACTGTCCTATCGGTAAGGTTTCTTTCGGTGCTGCTAAGCTCGAAGAAAACTTCACAACTCTTATGGAAGCTATTGTTAAGGCTAAGCCTGCTGCTGCTAAGGGTACTTACCTTAAGAGCTGCACAGTTACTTCAACAATGGGTCCTGGAGTTCCAGTTGCAACTGCAAAATTCGGAGTTTGATCATAAACAATGTAAGCCTGTCCTGAAAAAGGACAGGCTTTTTGATTTTATCAGGCTGATTCTGTCATATAAAATACCTTTTTGGAATAATATTGTACCGAGGAGGCGATGTTATGGACAAAAAACAGCTTGATCAATACAAGCGTGAGATGATGAAGCTCTATGGTCAGAGAAAGAACGAAGAAGATGTTGTTCCGGATGAAACTGGTGAGACTATCTACAAGGAGGAAATCTCTGATAATATGATGGTTCCGGAGGAAGGGTTTCAGGAGAACATTTCACCTGAAATAGATGATGTGGATCCAAATTCTGCTGATGACACCGCATGGTCGGGATTTCTTGAGAAAGAGCCGAATGATCTTGATGAACGTTTTCCTGATCCTGACCTGTCAGATCTTGAGGATGAGTCTTTGACGGATAATCCTGATCTTGAAAATGAGCTTGGCAGTTCGATAGGTTTTATTCTTGTGAATGTCCGGACAGGTAATGAAGCATTTGCAATTGAAGGTGCTGTTGTACTGATTTCTGCTATTGTCAATGGCAGTAGACTTCTTATTGCAAGCGGAATTGCTGATAACAGTGGTACTGCACCGCTTTTTGAAGTTCCTGTACCGGATGCAAGCTTTTCACAGCAGCCTTATTCTGAAACACGTCCTTACAGCCTTTACGATATCAGTGTAACGGCAAAAGGTTTTTTTAATGCCAGAAGTGTGGATGTTCCGGTATTTTCCGGCATAACGTCCATTCAGGATTTCAATATGATTCCTGTTCCGCTGTTGATGAAAGAAACTGATGAAACGCTTACAATCTACAATCAGGAGCCGTTTTTCGGGACTTCTGCCGGAAGGGAGGTAT
The DNA here is from genome assembly GCA_017516465.1 of Ruminococcus sp. Lineage (GTDB taxonomy): Bacteria > Bacillota > Clostridia > Oscillospirales > Ruminococcaceae > Ruminococcus. The sequence goes on along the minus strand of JAFXCR010000029.1, from coordinate 37,696 downwards.
AAGTATGCTTTCAGGAATTCCATATATTCCGGATTTTATAACAGTTCATCTCGGAACTCCGGATTCAGACGCCCCGAATGTAAAAGTAAGTTTTCCGTCATACATAAAAAACGTTGCATCCAGCGAGATTTACCCGACATGGCCTGAAAGTTCGCTGAGAGCAAATATATATGTGATAGTATCTTATGCACTTAACCGTATCTACACTGAATGGTATCGTTCAAGAGGATATAATTTTGATATTACATCGACCACGCAGTACGACCAGAAATTTATAAACGGCAGGGAAATCTTTGAAAATATCAGTCATATTGTGGATGAGCTGTTCAATGATTACGTTACACGTTCCGGATTTATAGAACCTCTGTTTACATCTTTCTGTAACGGAACAACGTCAACCTGTGACGGGCTTTCTCAATGGGGAACGGTTGATCTTGCAAACAAAGGGCTGGTGCCTTTTGATATTCTTCAGTATTATTATGGAAATAACATAGAGCTTGTAAGGGATGCACCAGTGCAGAGCCTGACGCCGTCGTATCCGGGAATAGATCTTAAGCTTGGTTCTGGAGGAAACGACGTGCGTTCTATGCAGATATTTCTTAACAGGATATCTTCCAATTATCCGGCAATTCCCAAAATACCGGCAACTGACGGGATTTTTGATCCGGCAACAGAAGAAGCTGTAATCAAGTTTCAGGAGGTATTTGATCTTGTTTCGAATGGTATTGTTGACGCTGCAACATGGTACAGGATTGCTTATATATATACAAGCGTAAAACGTCTGGCAGAGCTTAATTCCGAGGGAGTAAGACTTGAAGATGTTATGAATATCTATACTGAGGATCTGAGCATAGGAATGCAAAGTCAGGAGGTAAGTACTTTTCAGTATTATCTTGCGGTTATCGGAGCGTATTACGCAATGGTCGAGCCAGTCGAAATAACCGGATATTTCGGGGAAAGTACGGAGCGTTCCGTGAAATCATTTCAGCGTGTTTTTGGACTTCCGCAGACAGGCGAGATAGATCGTGCGACACGAAATGATATCTACCGAGCTTATGAGGGAATTATTGAGTCAGTGCCGCCGCAGTATGTGGATGTTGCACTTTATCCGGGAACTGTGCTTCGTGAGGGTGTTTCCGGGGAATATGTAAAGATTCTTCAGGAATACCTTACATTTATCAGCGGTACTTATAAAAACATTCCTGCAGTGAATAATACCGGATATTTTGGCCCCATTACAAAGCAGGCTGTGATTGCCTTTCAGAAGCAATTTGGTATAAATCCTTCAGGAATAGTCGGAGGAGTTACATGGGATAAAATCGCTGAGGTTTATTCTGATCTGAAATTCGGCTTTGATAAGAGACCATATCAGAATCCGGGATATATCATTACACAGGCGTGAAGGGAGCGATTATAAATGCCATATACAAATACACAGAAAAGACAGCACATAAGAGAAATACAGACATATTTATATGCGATATCGCTGTTTGACAGCAGAATTCCGGCGATTATTCCGGATGGGAATTACGGTACTGAGACGGCTGTTACGGTAAAGGCGTTTCAGCGTGCATACGGCTTAGCCGATACGGGAAACGTTGATTCTGCGACATGGAATAAAATAGTCAGTGTTTACAAAGAATTTCTGAAGGCTTCACCTCGTCCTCTTGATTGTTTTCCATCTGATAAGCATAAAGTCAGATCGGGCGACAAGGGAGAGATTGTATGTATCATACAGACGATTCTGCGATCTCTCCAGAAATATTACGATAATTTCCCGATTATTACGTCGTGTGGAACTTACGGTGATGATACCATGAAAGCGGTAATGATGTTTCAGAGGAAGGTTGGACTCCCGCAAAACGGCATTGTTGACTGCAAGACGTGGAATATGCTTGTCACCAGTTTTGAGCACGTTTCTGCAACAATGTAGAGAGGTCAAACATTATCGGATATATTGACAAAATCCGTGAATCGTGATATAATAAAACAATATGAAATAAAAATTGAGGATGATAAAATATGGATTATAATGCACTTGCAAATCTTCTTTTTCCTGATGTAACTGCTCAGCCGGAGGATATGGAAAACCGTTTTCCGCAGCGTGAACTTCCGGCAGGAGCTTGCGTTACCCGTATAGGTCCAAGTCCCACAGGTTTCGTTCATCTTGGAAATCTCTATAATGCTCTTATCGGAGAACGTCTTGCTCACCAGTCCGGCGGCGTTTTTTATCTGCGTATCGAGGATACCGACAATAAGCGAGAGGTTGAGGGTGCTGTTGAAACTGTAATCAGTGCAATGAGCTATTTCGGTGTGAACTTCGACGAAGGTGCTGTTTCCGGCGGAGATAACGGAAATTACGGTCCTTATCGTCAGAGACAACGTGAGGATATCTATCACGTTTTCGCAAAGCACCTCGTTCAGAGGGGACTGGCATATCCCTGTTTCCTGACTGCCGAAGAAATCGACGTTATCCGCGAAAAGCAGACTGCTAACAAGGAAAATCCTGGAATCTACGGCGAATACGCTGCCTGCCGTGATCTTGATATAGATCAGGTCAAGGAAAATATTAGTGCCGGTAAGGAATGGGTACTTCGTTACAGAGGTGTTCAGACTGACGAGTACATCGCTGTTGAGGATGCAGTAAGAGGTAAGCTCGAAATGCCGAGAAACAATATGGACTTCGTTCTCCTCAAGAGCGACGGAATCCCGACATATCATTTTGCACACGTTGTGGATGATCATCTTATGCGTTCTACACACGTTATCAGAGGTGAGGAATGGCTTTCCTCACTTCCTATGCACGTTGAGCTTTTTGGTGCTCTTGGCTGGGATATGCCGATATACTGCCATACAGCTACACTTATGAAAATGGAAGGTACGGGAAAACGCAAGCTCTCAAAGAGAAAGGATCCTGAGCTTGCACTGTCTTACTATCAGCATGAGGGAATCAGTGCAGATTCTATCTGGGAATTCCTGCTTACAGTTCTTAACTCAAACTTTGAGGAGTGGAGAATTGCAAATCCTGACGCTGATTACAGGGATTTCCCCTACACTCTGGAAAAGATGTCAATTTCCGGAGCACTTGTTGATCTGGACAAGCTGAGAAATATCTCCAAGGACGTAATCGGACGCATGACCGCTGAAAACGTATACAAGAACTGGCTTGGCTGGTGTGAAGAATACGATCAGACATTCGCAGAGCTTATCAAGAAGTATCCTGAGAGAACAGTTGCTGCACTCAACGTCGGAAAGGGCGGAAATAAGCCGAGAAAGGATCTCGAAACATGGAAGCAGGCTTGTGTATTCATGAGCTTCTACTATGATGAGACCTTCACCGTAACAGATGAAATGCCGGAGGAATGCGACGAGGAAACAAGAAAGCTCTTCTTTGCGAAATATCTTGAAAGCTACGATCATGATGATGATTCCTCTGCTTGGTTCGACAAGGTAAAGACGATCACTGATGAACTTGGATTCGCTGTAAAGCCTAAGGATTACAAGAAGAATCCTGATCAGTTCAAGGGAAGCATCGTTCACATCACAAATATGCTGAGAATTGCACTTACTGGCCGTGCAAATGCACCGGATATCCACGAGGTGAGCCATGTTCTTGGTGAGGATATCGTAAGAAACAGAATTAAAAACTGGCTTTAATTAAAATCGAAAGGTCTTGAAAAAATGGCAAGAAATAAAGATCAGAACAACGGAAGGCCCTTTGAGATTCCACGTCCGGAATTTCCCAAGCGTGCAGTTATCACCGGAGGAATGCCTTACGGAAACAAGGAACTTCACTTTGGCCATGTGGGAGGAATGCTCGTATTTGCCGATACTTATGCAAGATTTCTCCGTGACAGAATCGGCAAAGAGAATGTTATTTTCGTCAGCGGTACTGACTGTTATGGTTCGCCTATCGCTGAGGGCTGGCGTGTAAAGGTGGAAAAGGGCGAGTTTGAGGGGACTCTTGAAGAATTCGTGGGAAGCAATCACGATAAACAGAAGAAAACACTCGCATCCTACGGTATATCGCCGAATCTTTTTGCTGCGTCCGGTCTTGGCAGATCAAAGGAGATCCACTCAGAAGTAACAGATTGGTTCATCCGTTCCCTTTACAAAAAGGGACAGCTTGATAAGATCACAACAATGCAGTTCTTTGACGAAAAGGCAGGAGTTTTCCTCAACGGCCGTCAGGTAGTTGGAAAATGTCCCGTAGAAGGCTGTACATCCGAAAAGGGCTATGCAGACGAATGTGATCTCGGTCATCAGTATATGCCCGAAAACCTTCTTAATCCCGTCAGCACACTTACAGGCGAAACTCCCGTAATGAAGCCGGTTACTAACTGGTATTTCCGTCTGAGAGATTACGAACAGCTGATGAAAAACTGGGTTGAGGAGCTTAAAAAGCGCAAGGATGTCCGCCCTGTTGTATGGAAAACTATTGACGAATTCCTGAAAGCACCGTCAATCTATATCAAGCGTGAATTTGAAGAAAAATACATGGAACTCAAGGCTTCAATGCCTGAGCATGAGTACTTTGAGGAAAAGAAAAAGCCTTCTTTCACAATCGAGTTTAAAAATCTTCCCGACTGCGATGAAGCTTGCCGTATCCTTACTGAAAACGGTATCCGTTATCGTACCGGAAAAACACTCGTTCCGTTCCGTCTGACAGGAAACATCGAATGGGGAGTACCTGCACCTGTTCTCGAGGGAGAAGATCCGCTTACCGTATGGGTATGGCCGGAATCACTCTGGGCACCTATTTCATTTACACAGACATATTTGGAGCAGTCTGGACAGGATAAGGATGACTGGAAAAAATACTGGTGCAGCAAGGATGCAACAGTATATCAGTTCATCGGACAGGACAATATCTATTTCTACGGAATCACTGAGCCGGCTATGTGGATGGCTCAGCAGAACGGTGAGGAAAAGACAGCTTCTCCGGCTGAAGGAGAGCTTCAGATGCCTATAATCGTGGCAAATCACCACATTCTGTTCCTTGATAAGAAGGCTTCAAGCTCCGGAGCAGTAAAGCCTCCTATGGCTGATGAGCTTCTCGATCATTATACACCTGAACAGCTGCGTATGCACTGGCTCGGTCTTGGACTCGGACAGCGTTCTGTAAGCTTTATGCCTAAGCCGTATAATCCCGATGCAAATCCGGAAGATACAGATCCTGTTGTAAAGGACGGACTGCTGCTCTCTAACGTGTATAACAGAATGATTCGTACAGCATTCTATACAACACAGAAGGAACTGAACGGAATTCTTCCTGACAAGGCACCGGAGGAAAGCTTCCTTGCTGACGCTAAAAAGGCTGTTCTGGAATATGAGCGCCATATGTCAAAGTTTGCATTCCATCAGTGCACATACGTTCTTGACAGCTATATCAGAAACGGAAGTAAGTATATGGCTAAGGCTCTCACAGGCGAATATCCTGACCGTGATGCCCTTGAACAGGCTCTTGCAAATCTGTTTTATATTATCAGAATTGCTGGTGTACTGCTTCATCCTATGGCACCATTTGGTACAGAAAAGCTTCGTGAATATCTCCAGACAGATGAACGTATCTGGTCATGGGATACTATTCTTGAACCGATTAATTTCTTCACCGGCGAAAAACATGAACTTAAATTCCTGCCGCCGAGAACCGACTTCTTTACTCGCCACGAAAGCCAGTTTGAATAAAATTTACGGTCAGCTTGACTGTTATATCTTTACAGGAGTATTGTATACATTATTGAGGAAAACCCTTTTGAAAAAGGGTTGTTCCTCAAACTCCTTTCCTAAAACTTTCAGTATTAAATTTCCGCCTGACATATCATACTCAAAGAGAAAACTTGAAGTTTTTCATTTGTTTTCTAAGTATGATATGTCAGGCGGAAATTTTAGTATTAAAAGTCTTTGGAAGGGGGTTCGGGGGATAACCTTTCCTCAGAAAGGTTTCCCCCGATAAACGCATATGAAGTTCCTATAAAAATATTACAGTAAACTGACCGTATATTTATTATTTAAAGTAATTCACGCCGCTTTCAAAGATTTTCTGATCCTTATTTCCGGCAACGTTCTTACCGATAAAGCTGCCCATACGTTCGCTGTGTCCCATTTTACCGAGAACACGTCCGTCAGGGGAAGTAATACCCTCGATAGCCTCGATAGAAGTATTGGGGTTATAGCGGATATCCATTGTCGGATTGCCGTTAAGGTCAACGTACTGAGTAGCGATCTGACCGTTATTAGCCATCTGCTGGATAAGGCTTGCAGGAGCAACGAAGCGTCCTTCACCGTGTGAGATCGGGATAGTGTGGATATCGCCAACTTCGCAGCCGTAGAGCCAAGGGCTCTTGTTGGAAGCGATTCTTGTATTTACCATCATTGACTGGTGACGTGCGATTGTATTGAAAGTAAGAGTAGGAGATTCGTCTGTCATATCAACGATTTCGCCGTAAGGAACAAGACCGAGCTTGATAAGAGCCTGGAAGCCATTGCAGATACCGAGCATAAGACCGTCACGGTTCTTGAGAAGATCATGAACAGCATCCTTGATTCTGGGGTTGCGGAAGAATGCAGTAATGAACTTACCGCTTCCCTCAGGCTCGTCACCGCCGCTGAATCCGCCGGGAATCATAATGATCTGTGACTTTCTGATAGCCTTTTCAAAGTAGTTTACAGATTCCTCGATAGCCTCAGCTGTCAGATTTCTGATAACAACAGTTTCCGGAACAGCGCCAGCCTTTTCAAATGCTCTTGCAGTATCGTATTCGCAGTTTGTGCCGGGGAATACAGGGATAAGTACTCTCGGCTGAGCTGCCTTGATAGAAGCTGTAAGGTGGAGTCTGTCTGAATGTGAGTAAACCTCAGGAGTAACGTCGGTAGTCTTGATTCTGCACGGGAATACAGGTTCAAGCTTTCCTTCCCATACACGCTGGATGTTGTCGAGATTTACAGTGTAATCGATGCAACGGATCATGTAGTCGGAAATTGTCTTACCGATAACATATTCGCCGTCCTGAGCATCGCCGTTAAGTTCGATGATGAATGAACCATAGCAGGGCTTGAAGAGCTGTTCGCTTGTAAGACGTACATCAAAAGCAAAACCGATCTTGTTACCGAAGCACATCTTTGCGATACCCTCAGCAGCACCGCCGTATCCGATAGTCCAGATTGAGTTAGCACGACCGTCAGCGATGAGCTTTTCTACCTTGTCGAAGCAGTTTCTGATGCTGCTGAATACAGGCAGACCATTTTCGTCGTATTCGGGAGTAATCATGATAACGGAGTTTCCGGCACTCTTGAATTCAGTAGAAACGATCTTGTCAGCCATTGCAGTAGAAACAGCAAAAGATACGAGTGTAGGCGGAACGTCGATATTTTCAAAAGTACCGGACATTGAGTCCTTACCGCCGATAGAGCCGCAGCCCATTTCGAGCTGAGCCTTGAAAGCACCGAGAAGTGCAGCCATAGGCTTGCCCCAACGCTTGGGATCGTTCTGAGTTCTCTCGAAGTATTCCTGGAATGTCAGCCAGCACTTCTTGTAAGTACCGCCGGCTGCAACAACCTTAGCGATAGATTCAATAACAGCAAGCATTGCACCATGGTAAGGGCTTTTTTCAGATATATCAGGATTGTAACCCCAGCCCATGAGGGAACAGGTCTTTGTATCGCCTGAAAGTACGGGAATCTTTGCAGCCATAGCCTGAGAAGGAGTCATCTGATATACGCCGCCGAAAGGCATGAGAACTGTTCCGGCACCGATAGTAGAGTCAAACTTCTCAATAAGTCCCTTCTGTGAGCATACATTGAGGTTAGACATAAGCTCTGTCCATGAATCAGCACTGTCTGTAATTTCCTCTGCCTTTGTTTCTGCGGGAGTCTCGATTTCGATATCTGTATACTTGGGAGCACCATTTGAGTTAAGGAATTCACGGGAAAGATCAACGATAGTATTGCCGTTCCAGATCATCTTGAGACGGGGTTCTTCAACAACATCAGCAACGAGAGTAGCTTCAAGATTTTCCTTTGCAGCTTCTTCCATGAATTTTTCCATATCCTCAGGAGCGATAACAACAGCCATTCTTTCCTGTGATTCGGAAATAGCGATTTCAGTTCCGTCAAGACCTTCGTATTTCTTGGGAACAGCGTTGAGATTGATTACAAGACCGTCAGTAAGCTCACCGATAGCAACAGAAACACCGCCGGCACCGAAGTCGTTGCAGCGCTTTATCATTTTTGTTACGTCAGGATTGCGGAAAAGTCTCTGGAGCTTTCTTTCCTCAGGGGGATTACCCTTCTGAACCTCTGCACCGCAGTGTTCGAGTGATTCAAGAGTATGGGACTTAGAGGAGCCAGTAGCACCGCCGCAGCCGTCACGGCCTGTTTTTCCGCCGAGGAGGATAACGATATCTCCGGGAGTCGGTCTTTCACGTCTGATATTTTCAGCAGGAGCAGCACCTAAAACAGCACCGATCTCCATTCTTTTTGCAACATATCCTGGGTGATATACTTCTGCAACGTGACCGGTAGCAAGACCGATCTGGTTACCGTAAGAGCTGTATCCGTTAGCAGCACCGACAGTGATCTTTCTCTGCGGAAGCTTTCCGGAAATAGTATCTTCAACGGGAACGAGAGGATTAGCAGCACCGGTTACACGCATTGCCTGATATACATAGGAACGTCCTGAAAGCGGATCACGGATAGCACCACCGAGACAGGTTGCAGCACCACCGAAAGGCTCGATCTCAGTGGGGTGGTTGTGAGTCTCGTTTTTGAACATAAGGATCCAGTCTTCAAGTACTCCGTCGATATCAACCTTGATCTTTACAGAGCAAGCATTTATTTCTTCACTCTCGTCGAGATCAGGGAGAAGACCGTCATTCTTGAGTTTCTTTGCAGCGAGAGTTCCGATATCCATAAGAGTTACAGGGCGGTCTGATCTGCCAAGTTCTTCACGGACATTAAGGTACATATCGTATGTATCCTTGATATAGGGTGTTTTTATATTCACATTTTCCACATTAGTGAGGAATGTAGTGTGACGGCAGTGATCGGACCAGTATGTGTCAATCATTCTGATTTCAGTAATAGTGGGGTTACGCTTTTCCTCGTTTCGGAAATAATCCTGACAGAACTTGATATCATCGTAATCCATAGCAAGCCCGAATTTGTCTACAAAGGCATGAAGTCCGATTGCATTGAGGTTGATAAAGCCTTCAAGTTCTTCGACAGTTTCAGGGATATCATAGTTTGTATCGAGTGTTTTGGGCTTTTCGAGAGAAGCTTCACGGCTTTCAACGGGGTTGATAATATATGCTTTAAGCTTGTCGAATTCATTGTCTGTAAGGTTTCCGGAAACAATGTATACACGAGCGTTTCTCACGCGGCATCTTTCGCCCTGACGGAGAATCTGGATACACTGTTCGCAGCTGTCAGCTCTCTGATCGAACTGACCGGGAAGATATTCCACAGCAAATACCTTGTCGTTTTCACCGACAGCGGGCATATCATCGTAAACAATGTCAACAGCAGGCTCAGAGAATACTGTATCAACAGCGGCATTGAAGTCATCCTGACTGAGCTTGTCTGCATCATATCTGTTAAGGATTCTGAGATTAGTCAGATTCAGACGGAGAGCAGTACTCACGTCGTTCATTACGGAACGTGCTTCAACAGCGAATTCCGGTTTCTTTTCAACATAAATTCTATAAACGGACATAATTAAATCTCCTTTCCGAGGTCAGCTGTTTCTGAAGTGCGAGTCTGTCAGAGTTCACACCGGTCAGAAAACAGAATATCCACGAAATACTTTTGATTTTACGGCTCACAAATGGTGCCATAGCAGAAGTCATTGTGTGCCTCTTCTATTGTAACATAAAAAATGAAATTACGCAAACTTTTTTTAAAATTTTTCTGAGAAATTTTTATTAATGTATAATCCGGTGCATATCCGTGGTGGAAATCTGTATTATTTTCACGTTCAAAGAGCACAGGAACAGTTTTTCCGACAAGATTAAGAAGATATTTTTCCTGAAGGCGGTTTCCGAGAGCTTTTAGACGGTCAGCTCTTTCTGCTTTGATTTTCTTTGAAAGCTGCGGCATTCCAGCGGCTACTGTTCCTTTTCTGGGGGAATACTGAAACACATGAATTTTTGCGAAACCAACTTTTTCAGCAAAATTCATTGATTGTATGAATTCCTCTTCAGTTTCCTGAGGGAATCCCACCATGATATCGGTAGTAAAGGAAGCGTCAGGGAAGATTCGGCGGATGCGGCATACAAGATCGTAATACTCTGCCGTGGTATAACGTCGATTCATTCGTTTTAGTACGGTATCACTGCCACTCTGGAGAGAAAGGTGAAACTGCGGACAGAACTGCGGACATTTCGAGAGTCTCAGCAGGTCGTCGTCTGATATCATTTCGGGTTCAAGTGAGCCGAGACGAACACGTTCAATTCCGGAGATACGGGAGCATTCTTCAACTGCGTCTGCGAGTCGGAGACCGTATTCCATGCCGTAGAATGCTAAATTTATGCCAACGAGAACAACTTCTTTGTGACCGGCATCTGCGAGCATTTTCAGTTCATTGCGGAGAACGTCCAAAGGCTTGGAACGGCATCTTCCACGGGCGAAGGGGATTATGCAGTAAGAGCAGAATTGATTGCAGCCGTCCTGAATCTTTACAAAAGCTCTTGTTTTGCCCTTGAAATCGCTGTGGACAAGATCTTCAAAGCTGTCGTTGCAGCTGTATTTGTCTATCTGGACGATACGCTGTTTTTGTTCAAGGGATTCTGTTATCATTGAGGGGAGAAGCTTTCTGTTTTTTGTTCCGATAATGATATCAGCTTCCGGTATGTTTTCAGCAGTTTCGGGAGAAGCCTGCGGGAGACATCCTGTCAGGACAACAAGAGCGTCCGGTCTGTCTTTACGGAGCTTTCGCAGAGCATAGAGGGACTTGCTGTCTCCGGAGGATGTTACGGTGCATGAATTGAGGATTATGACGTCAGCTTTGTCAGGAGAGCAAGCTGTTTCAAATCCTTTTGAGATAAGATCAGCCTTCATACACTCAGTTTCATACTGATTGACCTTGCAACCTAAAGTTATAAAAAATACTTTATACATATTTCACCTTATATATCAGATTTGTTCTTTAATTTGTCATGTTAAAGTTGCACAAAACGATTGTTTATTTTTTATGCAGTCTAAATAAATTATTAGCAATGAATAAAAAAACTTCATCAAAGACGGCTCTATTATACTAAATTGACAAATTTACTTTAAATGGCTTGACAAAGGGATTTATTAGTGCTAATATATAAGTGCGGAAGGGCCAATCCGCAAAAAAGAAGTAAACAAGAAAAAACATCCACAAGAACACCTTTATTACAGGAGGTAATAGTATGACAAAGACAACAGTTTTTCTTCAGGCAATCAATGACGTAAAGGATTTCGTTAATGTCGTAATGCGTTATGATTTCGATATTGACCTCGTATCCGGCAGATATGCGGTAGACGCAAAGTCAATCATGGGTATTTTCAGCCTTGATCTTTCAAAGCCGATTCAGCTCAATGCTCATACAGACAATGCTGATGCTTTCCTTAAGGACATCGAAAAGTTTATCGTAAAGTAATAACTTACCTGATGAAAAGACTGCCTGAGCAGTCTTTTTTGCTAAATACAAAGGGCGGTCAGTGACCGCCCTTGAATTTGTTCTGTAAAACAATATTCTTTATTACAGAATCAATAAAAATCAATCCCAGTCCTTCTTGTTGAATTTATGGAAGTATTTCTTTATCGGATTTGTAACTCCAAGCTTTTGGAAGTAGTGATAAAGTACATCCTGATTGCACCCGTTGTCATCAAGCTCGTTGTACATATCCTTGAATTGGTCAAGTGTCATACCGAGACTTTCATCGAAAACCAGTTCCTTATCAGTGAATATTACAGCACCGTAAACGGGAGTGGATGAGAATCCGCCCTTTTTCAGGTGATGGATAACGTTGTCAATGTGGGTTTTGTTCTGAAGCTGCGGATTATAAAGTTTGTGAACATTTGCACCGATTTTGTGAACGAGCTTTTTTCCGCTGCCTGTAATAACTCCTGAAATCCCCTTTGTTTCAATAACAAGTATGCCGAAGCGTCCGAAAACGAGATGATCTATTTCAACGGTCTTGTTATACAGCGGAAGAAAAACGTTGTTAATAATACGGATGTTATCCTTTTTTCCGAGCTTGGAAATGGTCTTTGCGACCTTTTTTTCTGCTGCTCTTCCCTTGCGTCTGCCCTTGCTGAAGTAGGAAATGATTCCCCAGAGGATCAGCAGAACGGCAGCTGCGGCTAAAACGATAAAAAATATCTTAAGATTTTTTTCCATAATTTTCTCCTAAACTACTGAATAATTCAGATTTAAACAGCAATAATACAAACAGACGCATAAAGCGTCGGGTGATGCGGCAAAATGAATTCAGATTATTTTGCCGTGTTGACTTAACCCCGAATTAAAGCGAGGTGTTCTCAATATGTGGGATAAATTAGCTCTTATTCTTCTGATTATCGGAGGAATAAACTGGGGTCTGGTAGGTATATTCGAGCTTGATCTTGTTGCTTGGCTTTTTGGCGGTGCAGCAAGCCTTATCAGCAGAACTGTCTATATTCTTGTAGCCATTTCTGCGGTATGGTGCATATCTCTGCTTTTCCGCAGGGATGACGAGCTGGCGTTCAACACAACAGACCGGTAAAATTTTTTTATAGATCTTAGGAGTGAAGCGTATATACTGTAACTCCAGAAGATGCCGCAGATCTATAAAAATCATGCCTGACGCTGATTCTGATAGTCAGAATTGGTTAATGCTGCATATCGGCGGAAATGATCTTCCGGATGCAGCAGGGTATACATAGAAGAAATGCAAAAAAGGGAGGTATTGAGCCTCCCGTTTTTTTATATAGATTAGTCGCTTACATAAGGGAGAAGAGCGATGTGTCTTGCTCTCTTTACTGCAACTGTGAGCTCACGCTGATGGAAAGCGCAGGTTCCTGTCACACGTCTGGGAAGAATCTTAGCTCTCTCTGTCATGCACTTTCTGAGCTTAGCGAGATCCTTGTAATCAATTCTGTCGATTCTGTCAGCACAGAATAAGCAAACCTTCTTGCGAAGCTTCTTTGCAGGACGGGAATTTCTTTCCTTTTCCATGACTTTTCCTCCTATCTTTATAAAGTAACGTTAAAGTTTTTCTTAGAACGGAACATCTCCGTCGCTGAGGATTTCTTCAAAATCACTCAGACTGCCGTAAGACATACTGTCGTTATTTTGAGCGGGCTGCTGTATAGGAGCTGCCTGCTGCGGAGGAGTCTGATAATTATTGTTGTAGTTATTCTGGGGAGCGGAATAATTAGAACCGCTACTGTTTCCGGATTCTCTTTTAGATCCGCAGAACTCAACATTGTCAACAAAAACATCTGTTGTATAGTGAGTTACATCTGGATGATTGCGATCCTGATAGCTGCCTGATCTGAGACTTCCCTCAACGCAGATCATGCTTCCTTTGCTGAAGTATCGGGAAACAAATTCCGCTGTCTGTCTCCATGCTGTGCATGAAATGAAATCAGCCTGTCTTTCACCAGTATTCTTATCGGCAAATCTTCTGTCGATAGCCACAGTGAATCTGCATGAGCTAATACCGCTCTGTGTCTGTCTGAGTTCCGGGTCAGCAGTAAGCCTTCCCATTAAAATAACTTTATTCATCATTGCACCTCCTGAGAAATAATGACGTTATGCAATTAGCAAACTGTTACGAGTGAACGAAGAACGCCGTCTGTGATGTTGAGACGTCTTGAAAGCTCAGCGGGATAATCGGGCTTAGACTCGAATGTGTAGATTACATAGTAACCCTCTGTCTCGTCCTCGATAGGATATGCAAGCTTACGCTTACCCCAATCCTCGTTGACTTCAACAGCTTCGGCATGTCTTTCGATTCTCTGCTTGAACTTCTCAACAAGAGCTTTCATAGGCTCCTCGCCGTTCTTAAGGCTGAAAACAACCATTACTTCATACTTAGCGGATACCTTTGCCATGATGTACACCTCCTTCCGGGATATGCCCTCAACCTACTGAGGGTAAGGATAATATGGTATCGTGCATACGATACCTGATTATTTTACCACATCGGACAGGATTTGTCAATAGGTCGGGAATTATTTTTAAAATATTTTTTTATTCAGCATATTATATAAGCATACTTCCACATTTTCGTCTATTATACAAGTTGACTTCTTAACTTGCTTACAATATAATAAGTATAAGGAAAAGTTTACCCGTTTTCAAGTATATAAAATCAGGATGAATACTTTTGAAGTGCTATCTACAATTTGCACAAGATCTGATACAAACAGGATTTTTATGGTATAATATAATCGAAGAATCAACAAGGATTTTTTATTTAACAAAAGAGGTAGTAACATAAATTTTTTATATGCCCGTAAACCTGACGAGAAGTATTTAGGCAACACCGCACAAAGCACGTCTTGCGGCTTTGCACATAATCTCTGCTGGCATCTTTTGTGCAATCTCTGTGCGGTATTGCATTAAAATTTGTAAGGAGGAACTATAATGAAAAAATTAATGGCATTACTCGCATCGCTTTCAGTTTTATCCACAATGACTGCCTCTGTTACTTCAGCTCTTTATTACAAGGATACCTATGAATATGAAGAAATTACAGGTGCTGAGGCTGAAAAATACGGTTATACAATGTGGAATATGAAAGAAGTTTACAGAATTGGTCAGTATGAAAAAGAAGACAGCATTTTCAACGGCTATGACCTTTATCACTCAAATTATGAATATGAATATGATTTTGAAAAAGAGGACGATTTTTATAAAGACGAAAAAGCTTTACATTCCCGTGATTTTATTGTAGTACCGGCTGAAAAAATAGAATCATTTTATCTCCATGTAACAGGAGATCCGAGAATAGATGGAGGTCTTAAAAAACCGCTTGATTCCAGTCTGTACGAATACAGAATATATTTGGACAAAGAAAGTGGCAAGAATTATTATGATGTTGAGATGCTTAAAGCAGAAGAATTATTCTGCAGACTGACATCTGATAATAATGATTCTCCTGTTGATGCCGACAAGCTTGCCGAAATCGCTCCTAACCTCAGATTAAGCCGTACATCTCAGGATAAGGCTGGTATCAGTAACGGAGCGTGCTATAAGATCTCCGACAGTGATAACAGATTGGATCAGGAAGATATAGATAATATCCTTAAGTGTGCAAATGAGCATCTGGTAAGCTTCAGATATAGTCATTCCTATTGGCTCAACTACTATTACATAGATGAAAATAACATTGTAAAGTATGAAAACATTGAAAAAGCCAGAGATATCTACGATAAACATGGTATAAGCTTCACTATCCGCAGCCGTGATGAGAATTATGGCATCATTGACGAAGGCGAAGGAATGTATGCCGAGTTTATTCCTGATGAACCGTTGTCGGGCGACGAACTTTTTAATATTCTGTGCGAACTCGCTGACGAAGGTATAGCTCTCAGGTCGAGAATGGATAACTGTGATGTATATCACACTTACAGAGAACCTGAAATCGAACTTATCAGAAAATTAGCCGGCGACGCAAACGATGATAATACACTGTCGCTTTCCGATGCTATTACGATTCTTCAGGCTGTCGGTAATCCTGATAAATATCGTCTTACAAATCCGGGTAAAGCCAAGGCTGATATTGTTGGAAATGGCGACGGCATAACTAATGCAGACGCTCTTGAAATTCAGAGAATGCTTCTGAAGCTTGAATAATATAAAAAAACCGCACCCGTAATTATTTCGGGTGCGGTGATTTTTTTATTCAGTTACGGCTTCGTTTTTGTTAGAAGCACCGTTTTTCTTTCTGTCGATGAGATTCATTGAAAGAGGAAGCATAACGCCGATGATTCCGATAATAATAGCGATAATACCGGTCATATTGAATGCAAAATCAGCACTTCCCTTAGTTCCGGGATCTTCTCTCGGCCATATAGCATAGAATGAACCGCAGATAAGTCCGAGGATTACTGCATAAGTTCCTCTGTACCACTTTTTCAGACAAATTGTGATAAGCTTTGCACAGAGCACAACACCGATTATAATTCCTACTGCAACTGGAATGAGGATTGGGATGTTCATATCATCAACAGCCTGAATAACAGTCTGATAGCCTCCCAAGATAAGGAGAACGAGACTTCCGCTGAGACCAGGCATAATCATTGCAGCAGCGGCAACAACAGATATTGTGGCAAGGTAGAAGAATGTTCCGACGTTAAGTGAATCATGAGCAGTATTTGTACCCATTGACATACTTGCAATGGTTACGCCTATGATAGTACCCACGCCTATGAGGAACGGGATTATATGAACAGCTGAAAATTTCTTCTTTTCTGTGGCGATTCTGTATATCATGGGGAGACTTCCGAGAACAACGCCCATGAAGAAGAACTGTGTCTGCACGAAATATTTCTCAAAGCATACGCTAAGAACTTTAGCGGAAAGAATAACTCCGATACCCATTCCTAAAAGAATTGTCAGCAGGAAAACGAAATTCTCCTTGAGTTTTTTGAGATTGAGCGTTACAGCACCAAGCAGACGGTCAAAGACCTTCATGATAACCATCATGGTACCTCCGCTTACTCCGGGAATAGCATTAGCAATTCCTATAACGACGCCTTTCAGCACGTTAATAATATGTGTCATTTTAAGCTCCTTTCCTTTCTGACCGTTTATACACAATGAAACGGCAAATAATAACAGTCTTATTATCTCATAAATTGACCTGAATGTCAAGGACTTTACAAAGATTTTTACGGAGCTGGTACAAACATACTCTTATTAGTTTATTTCTTTATTAGGGCGGATGCTTACATCCGTCCGTAATGAATGTGAATCTCTTTGCGGTGCGATGTGGGCATCGCATCCTACATTGCCTATATTTATTTTACACATACCGGAGACGAGCTGTCTTGACTTTATATAAAACACATGGTATAATTAGAAGAAAATATGTTTCGTTGAAAGAAGGATATTTATGATAAATAAGATCATAATCAAAGGTGCAAAAACAAATAATCTGAAGAATATAGATCTTGAACTGCCACGAGACAGGCTTATCGTTATGACAGGTCTTTCAGGTTCGGGAAAGTCCTCGCTGGCTTTTGATACGATATACGCTGACGGTCAGAGGAGATACGTTGAAAGTCTTTCTTCCTATGCAAGAATGTTTCTCGGCCAGATGGAAAAACCGGATGTTGACAGCATTGAGGGACTTTCGCCGGCGATATCCATAGATCAGAAAACCACATCGAAAAATCCACGTTCAACAGTCGGAACAGTTACCGAAATATACGATTATCTCCGTCTGCTTTACGCAAGAATCGGCATTCCGCATTGTCCCGTCTGCGGCAGAGAAATATCTCAGCAGACAATAGATCAGATGGTAGATACTATCATGGAGCTTCCGGAAGGAACAAGGATCCAGCTTTTAGCACCTATTGCAAGATCGAGAAAAGGACAGTTCGCCAAGGAACTCGATCACGCAAGGAAATCGGGTTTTGTCCGTGTCCGCATTGACGGTATTATGTTCGAGCTGACAGAGGAAACAAAGCTTGACAAGAATAAAAAGCACAATATCGAAATTGTTGTTGACCGCCTTGTTATCAAAGAAGGAATAAATACACGTCTTACGGACAGCCTCGAAACTGTTTTTTCTATCACTGAAGGACTTGCTGTGGTGGATGTTATCGGCGGCGAGGAAATGCTTTTCTCTCAGAATTACGCTTGTCCAGAGCATAATATAAGTATCGGCGAGCTTGAACCGCTGATGTTTTCGTTCAATAATCCTACCGGTGCCTGCCCGAAATGTACAGGTCTCGGTGTATTCATCCACATTGATCCGGAGCTTGTAGTGCCGAACAAGGAGCTTTCCATTCAGGAGGGAGCTATAAACGCTCACGGCTGGAATTCCCTGACAGAAGATTCTATCTCAATGATGTATTACAGAGCGATTTCTGAAACATACGGCATACCGCTTGATGTTCCGGTAAAGAAGCTTTCTAAAGAATCGCTTGACCTTTTCCTTTACGGTACGAAAGGCGAAAAGCTGGAGCTTAAACGTCCTAAAACTCTTGGCGGCGGAGTATATTATTCGCCGTTTGAGGGAGTTATCAACAATCTTGAAAGACGCTACAAGGAAACAAACAGTTCCTATGCAAAGGCAGAGCTTGAAGAATATATGAGCGAGGTCGAGTGTCCCGAATGTAGGGGAAAAAGACTTCGTGACGAGTATCTTGCCGTAACAGTAGGGGAGAGGAATATCAGTTCTCTGACCGATTTATCCGTTAAGGACGCACTGAGCTTTTTCAGTGAAATAAAGCTTTCAAAGCATGACAGCTTTGTGGGAGACCGCATTATAAAAGAAATTAAGGAGCGTCTTGGATTCCTTAAAAGCGTCGGTCTTGATTACCTCACACTGTCACGTTCTTCGGGAACGTTGTCCGGCGGCGAAAGCCAGAGAATACGTCTTGCAACGCAGATAGGTTCTTCACTTGTGGGAGTGCTTTATATCCTCGATGAGCCGAGTATCGGACTTCATCAACGTGACAACGACAAGCTCATTGCAACGCTCAAGCGTCTTCGTGATCTTGGAAATACGCTGATAGTTGTTGAGCATGATGATGATACTATGCTTGCCGCCGATTATATCGTTGATATCGGACCGGGAGCAGGAATTCACGGCGGAGAGGTGGTTTTTGCCGGAACAGTAGACAAGCTTCTGAAATGCCGGAATTCCATTACAGGTCAGTATCTCAGCGGAAAGAAAAAAATTGAGATTCCGCAAAAACGCCGCACAGGAAACGGAAATTTCCTCACGATAAGAGGTGCAGAGGAGCATAATCTGAAAAATATTGACATTTCTATTCCTCTGGGAATGTTCGTCTGCGTAACCGGAGTTTCCGGTTCTGGAAAATCTTCGCTTGTCAACGAGATTGTCTATAAACATCTTGCCGCAAGACTTAACCGTGCCAAGATCAAAAGCGGAAAATTTGATAAAATGGAAGGTCTTGAACACCTTGACAAGGTAATCTGCATAGATCAGTCGCCAATAGGCAGAACTCCGAGATCAAATCCGGCGACTTATACAGGAGTTTTCTCGGATATCCGTGATCTTTTTTCAAAAACAGCCGATGCAAAGGCAAGGGGATATGCAGCCGGAAGATTTTCCTTCAACGTCCGCGGAGGACGCTGTGAAGCCTGCGAGGGTGACGGAATAATCAAGATAGAAATGCACTTCCTGCCGGATATCTATGTTCCCTGTGAGGTCTGCAAGGGAAAAAGATATAACCGTGAAACACTTGAAGTCCATTACAAGGGGAAATCTATTTACGACGTGCTGGAAATGACAGTTGACGAGGGCGTGGAATTTTTTGAGCATATCCCGAAGATAGCACGAAAACTGAAAACGCTTCAGGAAGTAGGACTTGGATATATCAAGATAGGACAGCCGGCAACAACTCTTTCCGGAGGAGAAGCACAGAGAGTAAAACTTTCCACAGAGCTTTCAAAGCGTGCGACTGGCAGAACGATATATATTCTTGACGAGCCGACTACGGGACTTCATACTGCCGATGTCCATAGGCTGATAAAGGTTCTGCAAAGTCTTGCTGATCAGGGAAATACACTTATCGTCATTGAACATAACCTAAACGTGATAAAGGTTGCGGATCATATTATCGACCTCGGTCCTGAGGGCGGTGACGGCGGCGGACTTATCGTAGCACAGGGAACTCCCGAAGAAGTTGTCCGGTGTGAAAAATCATATACCGGAAAATATCTTAAGCCTTATCTTGAATAAAAAAATCCGCTTCTGATTATTATCGGAAGCGGATTCTTTTCAGTATATCTGAATATATTTTTGTTTGTCAATGATGATGATGGTGATGATGTCCGGATGAAGCAATGTATTCTGTATGACAATGCTTGTCGAGACAGTTTTCGTCCTTGTCCTCAAGCTCAAGAGTTGCATGGTAAATACCGTGTTCTTTCAGTTCTTCTCTTATCTGATTTCTGATAAGCTGTGGATTTCCTTCTGCGACAATGTGCATTGTTGCACAATTGCTGTTGATATTCATGCTCCAGATATGAATGTGGTGAACATCCAGAACCCCCTTGATTCCGGAGATATGCTCTTTGATTTCTTCAACTGAAATACCATGAGGCACTTTCTCCAGAAATAAATCCAGTACTTCTTTAAGATTCTTCAGTGCATTTACCAGAATAAAAACTGCAACTGCAATTGACATCAGCGGATCAATAACAGAAAAGTCCGTAAAACGCATGATTACTGCACCAATCAGGACAACTGCCCAGCCGAGAACATCTTCAAGCATATGCAGATTAACCGCCTTCTGATTGAGCGAATCTCCATCCTTAGTAAAATAAGCAGCTGAAAAATTCACAACAACACCTATTACAGCGAAAATAATCATACCGTTGTAATTTATTTCAACGGGATTGATAGTTCTTTCTGCGGCATTGACGATAACCATTACCGAACCGGTTATCAGAATTATAGTTGTGATAACGCTGCCGAGTACGGAGTACCTTGTATAACCATAGGTGTACGTTGAATCGGGCTGCTTCCTGCTTTTCTTTTCAAGGAAATAAGAAATACCGATACTTACAGCGTCACCTATATCGTGAATTGAATCGGAGATGACAGCAACGCTGTTTGTAATTGTACCGCCTATAAACTCAAAAATTGAAAATGACAAATTGAGTATAAATGCAATTAATATGTTTTTTTCTGTTTTCATAGTTTTATCTCCTTCCGAAATATCTCATTGTGCGTTCTTTGTATTCATCATATTCTGTACCGCACATATTATGAAGATGAATTTCTTCCTGTATGATCTGCAAGTGAAGCATTACAGCTGCCCAGATAGAAATTATCATCAGAGGAATATTGAAAAACATAAGACATACAGACAGATATAGTAAATCAAATCCCACATAAGCCGGATTTCTGCTCCAATTGTATATACCTGATGTGATCAGAGAGGTTTTTTCTTCTGGAATCCCTACTCTCCAGCTTGATTTCATTGCAATGGTGGCTGCTGCAAAGAAAATAACGGCTATAACTCCTGCTGCAATGCCAGTGACTCTGACCGGATCAGCAGGATATTTTTGTACAATGAAGATACTGCATACACTGATTACAGGAGCAAGCATATTTGCAATACTCAGTGTTCGTTCAATAAGCAGTACTTTTTCAGCTTTATTCCCGACACCTAACTGAGTAGTCCTGATTGACTGCCTTTTCTGGATTATAATTTTTACGAAATAGAAAGTATAGAACACAGTCAATATCATAAGAGCTGTTATTTTAAAAATCATATCATGATCGCCTTTCTCAATTCAGTGGACAGGTGATGTGGAATATTTCTTCGCAGATACGGTGTACATAATCTGCAACCTGAGTATCAGCGAGCTTATAATAAGTCTCCTTTCCGTCGCGTCTGCTGACAATAAGACCTGTATTTTTTAGTGTTCTCAGATGATGTGAAACAGCAGGATCACTCATTTCCATTGCTGCTGCAATATTGCATACGCATTCCTCGCAGTGACAAAGGAGCCATAATATACGCAGTCTTGTTCCGTCGCTCAGCTGTTTGAATATATCTGCGGCTAATCTGCAATTTTCTGTTGAAGGAAGGCTTTCAAGAACCTTGTTTTCGTTATGACTGTGGTTATGAGGTAAAGTTTTTCTTTTCATTTTAGACATCCTTTCGTATTCGATTAAACGATTAAATATATGTTGAATTGATAATAACATTTTAACACGTGTTTAATCGTTTGTCAAGCTTTTTTCAGAAAAAATAAAAAATTCCCCTTTTTGCAGTTATGAAGTAATCTTCAAGCAGCTGCTCTAAGGGGGATTATTTCCGTAATAGCGTTTTTAGTTAATGTGTTGCCTAAATATAATGAACTCTGTTTTCGTCAAATCTGTTTTGCTGAGTTCTTGATTCTGCGGGATAACCAACAGCAATGAGAGCAAAGGCACGGAGATCTGCAGGAATTTCAAGAACTGCTTCTGTTCTTGTCATTCTTTCTTCTAAAGGAGCCGCACAAAGCCATACACCGCCAAGTCCGAGAGAGGTTACTTCAAGGAGCATATTTTCTGTTGCAGCCGAGAGATCAAGCAGTACAGTTTCGTTCCATCTGAGTCCTTTTGTACGATAGCAGGGAACTATTATCAAAGGTGCATTTTCAGCACAAGCGGCATATGGACTGATTTTAGAAAGCTGTCTGATTTTTTCTTTATCAGTTACAACATAAAATTCCCATGGCTGCTGGTTTGACGCTGACGGAGCTGCCATTGCAGCCTTGAGAATTTGTTCGATTTTGTCAGCTTCAACAGATTTATCCTGATATTTTCTTACGCTTATTCTTTCAAATATTTCTTTCATAGCTCCTCCATGATATGTCTGATAAGTCCACGACAGCCTTCATCAATATTTCTGTATGTTGTTTCAAAATCTCTGGTATACCACGGATCTGCAACATCATCACTGCGTCCGGCAAAGGTCAGGAGCTTATATATTTTTCCGTCCTTATCGCTGCCGAAAATCCTGTTCATATTGCGGATATTTGCGATATCCATGCCGATGAAATAATCGTATTTATCGTAGTCGGACTTTTTAAGTTGGACAGCAGTTTTACCGTTGCATCCTATACCGTGTCCGGCAAGCTCTGTACGTGCAGGGGGGTACACGGGATTTCCTATTTCCTCGGTGCTTGTTGCACTTGAAGCAATATGAAATTCACTGCTGATTCCCATATCAGAGACAAGCTTTTTCATTATAAATTCAGCCATTGGTGAGCGGCAGATATTGCCGTGGCAGACGAACATGATTTTTACCATTTCTCAATCCTCCTGAGTTTTTTATGGTATGATTATAACATATTATCCATAGTAAATCAAGATATACTAAGCGAAGAGTAAATCAGGATTGTAATCACATAGACATCTCTGCTTCTTCAAAGGAAGGTTTGGCAAAGTATTCAGGGGAATTGTCCAATTAACTGGACAATGCTTTCAAATGATGAAAAAATCATAACATAAAGTCTTGATTTCCTTGAAGAATTCCGATATAATTATTATGTACCATTATATATAAACGGGAGATGAGAGTATGAAAAAAATTATTTCCCTTATTACAGCTTTCTGCTGTATGGCAGTTTTTACTGCCTGTAAAAAAAAGAATGACAGAGCTATTACCCCTGCTGACGGAAAACTTGATAAATGTACCCTCAGGTTCTCATGGTGGGGCGACGATGAACGCCACAAGGCAACTCTTGAAGCCATTGAACTGTGGAATTCCATCCATCCGGAAATAGAAATTATTTCGGAATATGGTGGCTGGGACGGTTGGACTGAAAAAGTTTCCTCACAGATGAGCGGCGGCACTGAGCCTGATATCATACAGATAAATTACGACTGGCTCGCAACGCTTTCTCCTGACGGAGACAGCTTCTACAATCTGAATGATCTCAGCAAGCAGCTTGACCTTTCTGGTTTTGACAAGGAGATCCTCTCCTTCGGCGAAGTGGACGGAAAACTCAATGCAGTTACGGTTTCAGTTACGGGACGAGGTCTTTTCTACAACTCCGATGTGTACGAAAACCTCGGTGCTGAATTTCCACAGACATGGGATGAGCTTATCTCGCTTGGCGATATATTCAGCCAGAATGGAATTTATCCGCTTGATCTTGATATCCAGTCGGGAGGAACGGCATGGTATCTCGCTATTGTTTATGTTCAGCAGATCACTGGCAGGGACTTCATTTCCATGGACGGAAAACTTGGCTTTACTGCCGATGATATCCGCATGGCTCTTGATTTCTATAAGAAACTGGAAGATCACGGCGTTATACGCACGATACAGACAAGAACAGATGAGGATGGAAATGCTGCACTCTACCAGTCTCCGGAATTTATCGAAGGAAACGTTGCCGGAGTCCTTGAATGGGGAAGCTCTGTGGGAAAATACGAAGCTGTTCTTCCTGAGGGTGCCCTTAAAACAGGTCCCTTCCTGACAACTGAGGACGGAACAAGCAGTGGCTGGATGATAAAGCCCTCCATGCTGTATGCTGTTTCCGGAAACACGGAATACCCTGATGAAGCTGCCGCTTTTATAAATTTCCTTCTGAATAACAGCGAATGTGCCCGTATACTCGGAACAACAAGAGGAATTCCAGCTTCACGCTATGCACACGAAAGTCTTGAACAAAATGGTCTGCTGACCGGTCTTGCCTACGAAAGCGATTCCATGCTGGATAATCTCGATACCGTTACGATAAGTCCGTATATGGAGCTTCCACGAATGAAGGAATTCTACAACACCGCTATCGAACAGGTATCCTATGATCTCTGCGATACTAAAACAGCAGCCGACGAAATGTACACCTCAGTCAGTGAATATCTCGACAGACTAAAGTAATGCGGAAAGGAGTGAACAGCTTGAAGCACCGACAATATAAAAATCCTGTGGGAGTCGGCAAATATACCGGACTTCTGCTTATATCGCCTTTTATAGCCGGATTCATTCTGTTTACACTCTATCCGTTTGTATGCTCATTCGTACTCGGAATGACTGATTACCGCAGTGCCGGAGAACCTAAATTCATCGGGCTGGAAAACTACAAAACCATGCTCAGCAGCGAGAACTTCCGCAAGGCTCTCGGCGTCACGCTGAAATATGCGGCTATACTTGTTCCGCTGAAACTGATAGTATCGCTTCTTACGGCACTTCTGCTCAATCTCGAAATAAAGGGAATCGGATTTTTCCGTACCGCCTTTTATATTCCCTCGATACTTGGAGCAAATCTTGCTGTTGTAATAATGTGGCAGTATCTTTTCACCGCTGACGGTCTTGTAAATCAGTTTCTGGAGCTTTTCGGAGCTTCGCCTGTAAGCTGGTACGGCAATCCGGACGCTTCTATCTACATAATTATTCTGCTTCGTCTGTGGGAATTCGGCTCGACAATGATCATATTTCTTGCGGCTCTCAGGGATATCCCCCGTGAGCTCTACGATGCAGCAAAAGTTGACGGATGCGGCTGTATACGGTCGTTTTTCAGCATTACTCTGCCGCAGATAAAAAAGGTTATCTTCATTAACCTGATATTGCAGACTATTTCCGCTTTGCAGGAATTCAATGCACCCTACATGATAACCGGAGGCGGTCCGCTGAGAAGTACATACACAGTTGGAATGCTTATCTATGACGAAATGTTCAAATACAGCGAAGCCGGCTATGCAAACGCTGTTTCGTGGGTGCTTTTCGCTGTTATCGCCCTTGCGGTCGGACTTATGTATCTCGTGACCGGCAGAAGGGAGCGTGACCGCTCATGAAAAAGCTCCCCGTTTATCTGGTGATGATATTGCTTTCCGCAGTAATGCTCTATCCGCTTCTGTGGCTTCTCGGAGCGTCCTTCAAGTCAAACAGAGAAATTTTCTCATCCGTCTGGTTTATTCCGGAGAGTATAGATTTTGACATCTGGAAAAATGCTTGGAAAACCGTTACTCCCTACACAATGGGACACTATTTCATAAATACATTTAAGATAATTATTCCGAAAATAATATTCGCTGTGACTTCCTCTGTGCTGGTTGCGTATGGCTTTTCACGATTTGATTTTCCGCTGAAAAAATTCTTCTCGGCACTTCTCGTTATAGGAATGCTCATGCCAGCTATCGTAAAAATTATGCCGATGTTCCTTTTCTGGCGTGATACCGGACTTCTTGATACATACGTTCCCCTTGTGTTCCCTGCACTTCTTGCAGAGGAGGGGATGTTCAT
Organism: Ruminococcus sp.; assembly: GCA_017516465.1. Classification (GTDB taxonomy): domain Bacteria; phylum Bacillota; class Clostridia; order Oscillospirales; family Ruminococcaceae; genus Ruminococcus. The sequence goes on along the minus strand of JAFXCR010000029.1, from coordinate 11,790 downwards.
ATTCATACTTATACGATTTTTTGATTCCGTCCCTCGTGAATTCGACGAAGCTGCAAGGATTGACGGCTGCGGTACATTGAGAACGCTCTTTCTTGTGCTTCTTCCCTGTATAAAGCCGGCAGTTACTTCAATCGCTGTATTCACATTCCTGTGGACGATGAATGATTTTCTCAATCCACTGATCATCATACAGTCGGTAGAAAAATATCCACTGTCCCTTGCACTCAGATTATCCGTTGACAGCACGGGACAAAGCTATGAGCAGTGCAGAATTATCGCTGTTTCAGTGATAGGACTGATACCGTCAGTTGCCGTTTTTGCTCTCGCTCAAAAAAAATTTGTCAGCGGAATAACCGCAGGAGGTCTGTCCGGATGAACTACATTCACCGGCTTGAAGAAGCTGTAAAACTTTATATCCAGAAACTAATTTTTCCGTCGGAGCCTCTCTGTCCGCTATGGAACCGTGAAAGTCTCATCTTCCGGAAGAAACCCAAATGGAACTACATCGACAGCTGCATGATAACAGCTGTGATCCGTCTCTATGAACTAAACAGAGATCAGGAACTCCTCGATTTTGCAGTCCGATTCACATCTGCATACGTTGACGAAAATGGTGATATCCCCACAATGAATCGTGAGGATTTCAATCTTGACAACATAAACGGAGGAAAAAATCTTCTCTCCCTTTACAGGATTACCGGCGATGAACGCTGGCTGAAAGCCACTCAGAATCTCGCCAATGCTCTTTCGCAGCAGCCACGACTCGAATGCGGAAATTTTTGGCACAAGGCGATATATCCACGTCAGATATGGCTTGACGGTTCGTACATGGCATTCCCGTTTATGGCAGAATTCGCCGGTATATCCGGAAATATCGCTCTTATTGACGATGTTCTCTGTCAGCTACGCAATATCCGGAATCTTATGCACGATGCAGAAAGCGGTCTTTACTATCATGGCTATGATGAGACAAAATCTATTAACTGGGCAGATCCAGAAACCGGACTTTCACAAGAATTCTGGCTGCGATCCATGGGCTGGATCAGTGCGGCACTTGCTGATCTGTGTGAAATCCTTCCGGATGATAATGAAATTACCGGAATGCTTGCAGATCTTCTCCGTTCTCTCGCTTCTTACGCAATGCCTGATGGAATGCTGCTTCAGCTTCCAGTACATCCGGAGCTTTCCGGCAACTATCCCGAAACGAGCGGAACTCTGCTTTTTGCCTATTCTGCGTTAAAAGCATATCGTCTTGGAAAAGTTGATGAAACAATAAACGCTGCCGGAGAAAAGGCTCTCTCTGCTGTGACAGAAAAATTCATCGTATTTGCAGATGATAATACACCCCTGCTTAAAAATATATGTCTTATGGCTGGTCTCGGTAAGGATCGCAGCGGCACAGCAGAATATTATCTCTCAGAACGTGTAACAGAAAACGACGCCAAGGGCATTGCTCCACTGATAATGGCATACACTGAGCTTACGAAAGGAATCCGCAATAATGAATAAATTCACAGGACATCTCACAACTGTCATCAGACACCGTCACATGGTCATGAAACACTGCATGAAAGCCGGACTGATACGACGCGGACTTCTGCATGATCTGTCAAAATTTTCACCGGCAGAATTCATCTCTGGTGTAAAATATTTTCAGGGAACACGCAGTCCCAACGAAATGGAGCGTGAAGCCAATGGCTATTCAAAGGCATGGATGCACCATAAAGGAAGAAATCGCCACCACTTTGAATACTGGACGGACTACAATATAAATACGAGACAGTCTGAACCGGTGCGGATGCCTGATATTTTTATCTACGAAATGTTCTGCGACCGCGTTGCCGCTTCAAAAATATACAACGGTAAAAATTATACCGATGATATGCCACTGAAATATTTTCTCATAGCAAAGCCGAAAAGAGTCATCGAGAAATACACCTCTGACAAACTGGAATTCCTGCTGAGACTCGTCGCAGAAAAGGGCGAGGACGCGGCATTCCAGTATATCAGACGCTCTCTGCGAAGAAACAGGAAAAAATTATGATTTGTAATATATAAAAAATTAAGGAGATGTTGCTGTAATGATTTTAAGACCATATAAAAAAGAAGATTCATCAATCATCTGTAAATGGCTCAGCTCTGAAGAAGAACTATACAGATGGTCAGCTGACAGATTCAATAAATTTCCGCTTCATGAAAATGACATTGAAGACAGCTATACACCGCAGATCAAAAGTGGCAGATTCTTTCCCCTGACAGCAGTAAATGAAAATGATCAGGTACAAGGGCATTTTATTATTCGTTACCCTAGAGATGATGATGACAACACAGTCAGATTCGGATTTGTTATAGTAAATCCCAAATTAAGAGGCAAAGGCTATGGAAAGGAAATGCTCCGTCTTGGTATAGAATATGTAAAAGAAAATCTGACTGCGAAAAGAATTGATTTAGGCGTATTTGTCAACAACGAAAGTGCAAAGCACTGTTATGAAGCGATTGGCTTCAAGGAATACAACAGACGAAACTGCGAAATGCCAATTGGTGTATGGGAGTGCGTTGATATGGAGCTTTACATTAAATAATATCTTTTCCGGTATCAATATTCAGGGGCGACACTTGAGGTCGCCCCTGAAACACGTTTCCGTACTCTTATGTACGTAGCATAATTTTTCAATTTAAAAAATTTTTTCAGTCTGCACAATTATGGCATTGCCGATTGTGTATTAAATAGAAGAACATTCCGGAGGTTCTTCACGCAAAAAGGGTGTGATAATGAAATGAATGACGTGAATTTCACAGCATTATATGCGTTTGATACATTTGGTCAGCTTGTGCTGAGAACTGCCTACTGCTGCGTAGGAAATTACAGCGAGGCAGAGGATATTTCACAGGAAGTATTCCTTAAGCTCCACGAAAATCCACGAAGCTTCAACGATGATGAACACCTCAAAGCATGGCTTCTTCGTTCAACAATAAACCGCTGTATCAACTACAAGAAAAGCTGGAGACAAAAGGTAAGAACAGAGCTTGAATCTGTTCCGGAATCCGTTATGTCAGTGGATACAACACAGGCAAGAGAACTTCGGGAGGCTGTTGCAGCACTTCCTGAAAAATATTCATCGGTGATTTTTCTTTACTATTATGAAGGATACTCAATAAAGGAAATAGCATCGATACTTGATAAAAGCGAAAACACTGTCGGCTCGCTTCTGCGGCGAGGACGGGCTAAACTTAAGATTGAGATAGAGGAGGCATAAATATGAAAAGAGATGATTTCCGCAAAATATATGAGAACATAGATTATACAGACGAATTCAAGGCAGAAATGAGAAAAAAGCTTTCAGAGCCTTCTAAAATCAAAATGACATCAAACGAATACGAAAATACCGTTGAAGGCGTAGAAACAATAAACAGAAGCAGGATTACCCGTACCATCAGCACGATTGCCGCCTGTGGCGTACTTGTAGCTGCTGGAGGAGCAATAGGACTTGCCATGAAAGGTTTATCAAATAAGAACTCTGATTCCCTCAGCTCTGTATCTGAAGAAAAAACAAAATCAAATGTAATTGAAGCTTCAACATTAACAATAGATACAACATCAGAAGCACCGACTGAAATAATAGTCAATAATAAGGGATATTTCAATAAGCTCGGACTTCCTGATATTGATCCGGCAAATGATACAAATGAGGAAATTACCGAAGCTATAAGGAAATATGTTACAGCCGCCGATGAGTACTGCTTTGAATCAATGCTTCCCACCAGCTATCCTGAGAACTACGCATACGGAGATGAAAATAATCCATATAATTCGGATGATCTGAAAAAAAGTGAGAATCTGCTGATTGATAGTGATAGCATAGCGTTCTATGCTTTCAAGGAAAACACACTTACTCTTAACAGTGTAAAAGAAGATGTACTTTCCGTATATTCAAAGGATTACAAGCATCTTAATGAAATCTGGAGCTGCTTTAAGGAGAAGAACGGAAAATTATATTGCAAATGGATTGGCGGAGAATTTGAAGGCTTTTATGATTTTTCTGATTCAAAAATAGAAATCCAAAGCAAGGATGAAAATAAAATCGTTGCTGATGTATACATGGATTTTACCGATTGGGTTACAACCGGTTATAACCGTTTTGATGAAATCCCCGAAGAAATGAAGTATCTGTTCGATGATAACTATAAATATGAATATCCTCAGCAGATTACTCTTATCCGTGAGGACAACGGCTGGAGAATATCCGAATATACCAATCGTATTAAAATAGCAATGCAGGCAAAGGAAGTCTGTCCGGAGTATCTTGATATACTGGATTATGTTTACAGAAATCTGAACTATGACGATTTTACCGGCACATGGACTGATGAATCAGAGGAATATGAACTTAATATTGAGTCAATAAAAGACGGCAAAGTAACATTCAAGCTCAGCAAATCCGGTGCGTTTTCAACGGAACTTATAACAGCAGATATAGAATCCGAATACAGGGATACTGCAATGTTCGATACCTACGGCAGTGAGCATATATACGGAATAGAGGGCTCTGTCAACTTCTGTAATGGCGATAATAGCATAACATTATTTGTCGTTAATTCTGATTATCCCGGTTCTGAATCATTGGAAGTAATGGTATTCAAAAAATCAACCTGACAAAACAGTTTAGACTACGGGCGGAAATTTCCGCCCGTTTTTTCCGCATTCATCTGTACAAGATATGACTTTCTGATTGCAAAAAAAAATTTTCGCCTGCACAATAATGGCACTTCCGATTGTGTAGTAAATAGAAGAACATTTTTTGAAGTTCTTCCGAATAGAAATTATAGTTTAAGGGGAATAAACAATGAACAGAAATAAGATTTTTTATATTGCAAGCAGAATCGCTTTATGCGGGGTACTTACTGCCGCAGTCGGAACAACAGGATGCGGAAAGAAAAACGAATTAAACAATGATTCAAAACCGGACAGCTCCGGAGCCGCTGATTTGATAACAATATCTGAAACAGAAATATCAACGCTTACGACAGAAGCACCGACTGAGATAATAGTATCTTCCGGTAATGACAATAAATATTTCAATAAGCTCGGACTTCCCGATATTGATCCGGAAAAAGATACAGACGAGGAAATTATCGAAGCTGTAAGAAAATACGTTACAGCTGCTGATGAGTACAGCTTTGAATCAATGTTTCCGAACGGCTACCCTGACTGCTACGGACAAGGAAACGATATAAACGTATCTGATTCTTATATTACTGTGGATGATCTGGTAAACCGTGGAGATATTATCTATGACGAAGACGAAGCGTTCTACGCTTTTCTGGGAGATACCCTTACTCTTGACAATGTGAAAGAGGATGTTCTTTCTGTATATTCAACAGACTACAAACTTCTGGATAAAATTTTTGATGGATTCAGAGAGAAGAACGGAAAGCTTTATCATACATGGATGGGCGGAGATTTCGCAGGCTTTTATGATTTTTCTGATTCAAGAATAGAAATAAAGAGCAAGGATGAAAATAAAATTGTTGCCGATGTATATATGGATTTCACAGATCATATCAAACCTTTTTACTATGGCTCCGGATTTTCTGATTACTATGGTTACTATGTTCCCGAAGAAATGATGTATTTGTTCGGTGACGATTATAAATATGAATATCCTATGCAGATCACTCTTATCCGTGAGGACGGCGGCTGGAGAATATCTGAATATACGAATCGTAATGCAATAATGTGGCAGGCAAAAGAAGCCTGTCCTGAATATCAGGCTGTAATAGAATACAACAATAAGAATGAAGCTGCACTTGAAGAAGCTCTAACAGATGAATTGACGCTTATAGAATATAGCGATTTTGTAGGTACATGGACTGTTGACGACAATACAAACGGCTATGAGCTTTGTATCACCGTAATTGAAGACGGAGTTGTGACATTTAAATTGAGCAAATACCGTACATTTGTGACAGGACTTCTTACTGGAACAATTGACAATTCAGACCATACCGGACGATTAGTAAAACTGAACACCTACGGCAGTGAGGATGGTACCGGACTCAAGGGACATATTTACTTCTGTGATGATGATAGTATATCCTTATCTATCACAGAAATTAATTATCCTAACTCTGAACCGATTGAGCTTATTTTCAATACAAAGAATTAAGATAATACCGCATAAAGTACGATATTACCTTAAAAACTGAACAAAGAAAGTGATTATTTCAAAGGCGGATGTTACTATCTGCCTTTGATTATTTGTTTTTAAAACATATTTTACTACCCGTTGGCGAAACCGTGCTTCTTGTGCTATAATATTCAATAAGCTTTCTTTCGTTATGTGTTTTTGTGGTTATTAACATCATAAACATATTTGACGGTGTTTGTCTGCTTTTTTGTATTATGACAAAACCGCACAAAGACCGCCTGACGTCTTTGTACGCATCTTGTTTGCATCTTTTTCGTCATCTTGTCCAAAAATCCCTTAACATACGACAGTATGCCTGTGGGATTTTTGTTCAACCTAACGAAAAATCTGACTGTGCAATATACGCATAATCTTTGTGCGGTGTTGCCTTATATCTATTATAGTATAACTTTATGTTGTGATTATTTTTGTTCATAATTGGAGATTCTGTAAAGCTGATTATCACGGTGAGGATTAAATGGACTCAGTTTGCGGCTGCGGAGAATTAAGGATCTTCCGTTTTTATCTGATATCGGAGAAAAAGTATATAAGCCGTCGAAGCGATGTGCGGCTCTGAAAATATCGCAGCTGTTTTTCTTGTCGGTCATGACTGAAATGGGAGTTCCATTGTGTTCAAGGCAGAGTCCGTCTTCAGTGATATTTATACAGATATCGTGGCGTGAAATGTATGATTTATCACAGATACAGCCGTTTACGGCAGAGTTTCCGGAAACATCCCTCATAAAGCGGTACATCAGGGCGGCAACGACTTCTTCGGCTTTGTAAAGTCTGTTGGCTATGGACTTCACCGGATCATCGTGGAGAGTATCAGATTCGCCATACTGGGCTTCTGTAATTGAGTTGACAGCTTTGCCGAAGCCGTTATCCGTGATAAAGAGTTCAAGTTCCTTGGCTGATATACTGCGTTCAGGAAGAGCGTCGGGATACATAGCTCTTGCAAGAGATTCGTATGATTTGTGTATCTCTTTTTTGCTTGAATAGTAAGTCATTCCTGTAACATGAGGGAGACAGCAGATATCTGAGATCATGTGAATTGCACGGGCAAAATATATAGCTGCTTTGTGTGTGAATCCGGCTTTGTACATGGTAATTGCCATGGTATAATCTTCTTCAAACATGGAACGGGCACTTTTGGCGAATTTCCGTATACCGTTTTTGTAATATCCCCTCGATGGGAATTTTCTCATTCCGTAAGCATTTGATACGCAGTAATAATGACGACCGGTACCCTTTTCGTAATCTCCGGTGCTGTCAGGACGGCATACATTGCTGATTATTATATCGGTCAGAGGAAGATAAAATTCTGCTGTTTCGGGAATAAGTTCACATAGCATAGGCAGAGCACGTTGTACCAGTATTTTGTGAACGGATTTTCTTTCCGATTTGCGAACAGACAGATAGTATTCGGTGAGTTTTTTCATTTCTATGTTGGTTTTTTTCCATTTTCTGTTCATAAAAATCATCCTCCCTTTACATATTTATATGTTAATTATAGCGTATTTGGGAATACAAATCAAGCAGATTAAAAAAATCTGTTGCTATTTCTGGAAATTCGTGATATAATATATCAAGCGAATATCGAACAAAACTTAAGGAGATTTTTAATATGCGAATCAGACATAAACCATGGGCAAAGCCTGAGCTTGAAGCCTGCCCGTTTTACATACATGAACCACAGCAGCAGATCGGACATTGGCAGGAGCTGTTTGATGATCCGGATAAGCCTCTTTATGTGGAGCTTGGCTGCGGAAAGGGTGGCTTTATCTCGCAGGCGGCTCCGGCTCATCCTGAGATAAATTTTATCGCAATGGATATAAAAAACGAGATGCTTGTGCTTGCCAAAAGAAAGCTTGAGCAGGCTTACAGTGAGAAAAATCAGCAGATGGATAATGTGAAGATTGCTATCCAGAATATTGAGCGTATTGATCTTGCATGGAACGAAAACGATCGTGCAGACAGAATCTATATAAATTTCTGCAATCCGTGGCCGAAAAAGAAGCACAAGAAACGTCGTCTTACGCATACAAGACAGCTTCTCAACTATAAGAAATTCCTGCGTGGGGAGATCTGGTTCAAGACCGATGATGACGAGCTTTTTGAGGAATCCTTTGAGTACTTTGAGGAAGCCGGCTTCGAGATTCTATATAAGACGTTTGATCTTCACAGCGAGAGTCCTTATGAAAACTTTGTTACAGAGCATGAAAAAATGTTCAGCGATGAGGGAAAGAAAATTAAATTCCTTATCGCAAGACCAGTTTCGGAGGAATGATTATGGAATTTGAAAAGAAAACAGAGAAATTTTCGTTTGGTGTGGGATCTGTAAAGACTGCTGGTGCAGGAAGCGTTGATAAGGCAGTTGAGGCTCCTAAGAATTCGACAAAGCACGATGTAAAGGCAATAGCCAAAAGTGTCGGAAATGCTGCAATTGCACTTGCTGTTCTCAAGGTGAAAAGCAATATCCGCAAGAAAAAATCAAAGTGAATCTTTAGTGTTGATTAAATTTATAAAAAAATAAAAAATACTGGACAAACAGAATGAAATATGATATAATGTATATGTCCTTTACGGTTATGAGCCGGCAAGGCGTGTATGTATACTTTCTCTGTGGCGGATTTCTTCCGAGATAGAGTTAAAATGGCTTAGTATGCTCGTCTGAAAGGATTCGGATGGGCTTTTATTTTTTGTTGGGGGATGAATGTATGTCAGGAAGTATTCTTATAAAAAATATCCGTGCTGTTGACGCTGAAAAGGATATCATTACTGATGTTTTTATCAGCAGCGGAATTATTGCCGCAGTCGGTAATGATCTTAGAAACGAAGCTGATACCATAATAGACGGAACAGACCTCGTGCTGATGCCGTCACTCTTTGATATGCACGTTCATTTCCGTGATCCCGGATTTACCCATAAAGAGGATATCCTCACCGGCTGTGCAGCTGCTCTTGCCGGAGGAGTTACGGGTGTTCTTGCAATGCCCAATACAGATCCGCCGTGCGATAATCCGGAAACAATCCGCTATATTATTGAAAAATCAGAGGATACAGGCGTGGATGTATATCCGGTAGGCTGTATCACCGGTGGAATGAAGGGTGATGGTCTGAATGACTACAAGGCTCTTAAAGAAGCAGGTTGTATCTGCATTTCTGACGACGGAAGACCTGTTGAAAATGCTGAAATGATGCGAAAAGCTCTTGAAAAGTCTAATGAAAACGGACTTCTTGTTGCCTCTCACTGCGAGGATCTCAGCATTATAAACGGCGGTATCATGAACAAGGGCGAAATTTCGGAAAAGCTCGGTGTAAAGGGGATGGACAGAGCGTCTGAGGATTATATCACTGCCCGTGAGATAATTCTTGCTTCATCCGCAGACGCAAGAATCCATATTTGTCATGTTTCTACCGAGGGCAGCACAGATATTATCAGATTTGCCAAATTAAAGGGAGTTAAAGTTTCCTGTGAAACGGCACCGCATTATTTTATGCTGACTGATAAGCTTCTTGAAAAGCGTGACGCTGATTACAGAATGAATCCTCCGCTGAGAACAGATGCGGATGTGAAGGCGATTATTAACGGTCTAAAGGACGGAACAATAGACTGTATAATCACTGATCATGCTCCTCATACCGCTGAAGAAAAAGCTGATTTTGAAAAGGCTCCCAATGGTGTTGTGGGGCTTGAGACATCGTTTGCAGCCACATTGACAGCACTTTTTCACACTGGCGAGATCAGCCTGAACAGGGTTGCAGAGTTGATGTGTGTGAATCCGAGAAGGATTCTCGGACTTGAAATTCCTTCCATCGAGGAGGGAAAAAGTGCTGATCTGATGATCGCAGATATCAACAGAAAATGGACTGTTGATCCGGAAAAACTTCAATCCAAATCACACAATACGGTTTTCAAGGGGATGTCCCTCACAGGCAAGCCTCTTGTGACTATATCAAAAGGTATTATAAGATACGACGAAAGGTAAGGTAAAGCTATGTCATTTGATCGACTTATTGAGAAAATCATTGAAATGAAGAATCCTACTGTTGTAGGTCTTGACCCCAGACCTGAATACGTTCCCGAATTCATCATGAGACGTTATCAGGAAAGCGACGGCTGGACTATGAAAGCTGTTTCAAAGGCGATTTTTGACTTCAATCAGGCAATTATCGATGAAATTCATGATATCGTTCCTGCAATCAAGCCACAGGCGGCATACTACGAGATGTTCGGTCACTATGGAATCAGAACCCTCGAAAAGACTATCAGATATGCAAAGCTCAACGGAATGTTCGTTATCACAGACGGTAAGAGAAATGATATCGGTGCAACAATGGAGGCTTACGCAAGTGCTCACATCGGAACTGTAAATATCTGCGATACTGAGGTTGAGCCTTTCGGTGCAGATGCCCTCACAGTAAACGGATATCTTGGCACAGACGGTATCGATCCGCTTCTTAAATACTGTCGTGAGCGTGATAAGGGAATTTACGTTCTTGTAAAGACTTCAAATCCGTCAAGCGGCGAGCTTCAGGATCTCCGCCTTGAGGATGGTACTCCTGTTTACGCAAAAATGGGTGATATGTGTGAAAAATGGGGAGCAGATACAATAGGCAAGTACGGATATTCCGCAGTAGGTGCCGTTGTCGGAGCTACATATCCGGAGCAGCTTTCTGAGTTAAGAAAGCGTCTGCCTCATACAATGTTTCTTGTTCCTGGCTATGGTGCACAGGGTGGCGGAGCTGAAGGACTCAAGGGCGGATTTGATGAAAACGGTCTTGGTGCCATTGTTAATTCCAGCCGTGCAGTAATGTGTGCGTATAAAAAGGAAGGCTGCGATGAACGCGAGTTTGCCAAGGCAGCACGCCGTGAGGTTATCCGCATGAGAGATGATATTACTCAGTATATTAATCTCAAATAAGAAAGCACAGCAACTATTTAATGTAAAATATATAAATTAAAAGTCGGTTGTGTTAAATACACAGCCGATTTTTTGTGCATGATAACAAAAATTCTCTGACATTATCAATATTTATTCATTTCTATTGACTATCGAAGCTGAAAAAAGTATAATATAATTGGTATGGTTCATACCAAAAAGTAAATACCAGGAGGTTTGTATGGGCATAGTCAATTCAAAATGTTATTACTGCGGTGAACCTGTTCAGGTAGACAGTGAAAAAGATGCGTGGGTCTGTCCCGGATGCGGTGAACCTTTTATCGTAGAAAAATCAATCAGACTTTCAGGAAAAAGCAAGGTTCAGGGACCTAAAAGAGTAGTGGTAAGTCCTGTCCGTGCGGTGAAAGTCAAAGCAGCGGAACAGCCGGAAGTAAAACCGGAAGCTCCGAAGCCGGAAGTAAAACCGAAAGCTCCGAAGCCGGAAGTGAAACCGGAAGCTCCGAAACCGGAAGTAAAGCCGGAAGCTCCGAAGCCGGAAGTGAAACCAGAAGCTCCGAAGCCGGAAGTAAAGCTTGAAGCTCCGAAGCCGGAAGTGAAACCGGAAGCTCCGAAGCCGGGAGTAAAGCTTGAAGCTCCGAAGCCAGAAGTGAAACCGGAAGCTCCGAAGCCGGGAGTAAAGCTTGAAGCTCCGAAGC
>JAFXCR010000028.1 GCA_017516465.1 Ruminococcus sp. | reverse complement strand
CGAGTATTCGACGCTTTTTCGGGCATCGGAGGTTTTCGAAGTGCCTTTGAAAGAGTCGGAGGTTTCAAAACGGTGGGCTGGTGCGAGATTGACCGATTCGCCCAGAAATCCTACCGAGCGCTTTTCGACACAGGGGGTGAACAATTTTATGAGAATATCAGAGATATTGACACAGCAGGACTTGCAGATTTTGATCTCCTCGTTGGAGGATTTCCTTGTCAGCCATTCTCAGTCGCAGGAAAAAGCCCGATGTATTACGGCACGTCAGAACAGTGGCGTGAGTAAGCATAAGGGTGAGCATATATTCTTCTTTCTGAATTAATAAATAACATTCATGTGTTAAAGAAAAGCTGTATCATATTACAACATACAAGATGAAGCACGAAGAGGTCATGACTATCATCTTCAGATATATTTTTGGTTACTACAACACACAAAGGATCAACAGCTTCAATGAAGGTGGTCTCCCACCTGTGACATTAAAAAATTCAAATCAACTCTCTCATCACGCTGCCTGATATCTGCCTATCAAAGATTTTGGGTGTTCTATGACTACACTTTTCTTGACAATTCCAACATGATTTGCCACACTTTCGTGCCACTACTCCCCACCGTTTCAAGTCGGTAAATAGATGTTAACATATTTTCATGATTTGCCAATAATTTATTTATTTAATTTTTGTAATAGAAGTAATGCTCTCCATCAGACAGACAGAGAGCATTTTTCAGCATGATTTACTTTTTAAGCAGTATTTTTCTAAGCATAACCATATCAAATGCATCCGGTAATGTATCAGAATAAACATCGGCTGCATAAGCCTGTTCGCATGTAATTGTAGTTGTTCCGAGAATATACTTCTGCATAATAACAGCGTCTGCTGTATTAACGGCTCCGTCAAGGTTTAGATCTCCCTTTTTACCATTTATCGGAGCAGATTCTGTTTCAACTGGACGAATGATGATATATCCGACGTTTATTGCCTTGTCTTCAGAACGGAAGTTAATTGTAAGTTCGCCGTCCGTTACCTTAGCTGTACCGCTGACAGCAGTCCGGTCAGTAGGAGCATTCTTGACAAGTACTGTTTCATTTGATTTACCGTAATTTGCATAAGCAGTTGGATTCTTTGAGCATCCCCATGGATCAGAAAAACACATTTCTACTGAATAAGTACCATTCGGAAGCTCGAAACTGTAATCAAGATGACGTGCAATATTGTTTTCATACTGATTTTTGGTGTATCGGAAACTATTTGATTTCTCAGCTCCGTCTGTTGTATTGGCTTCGTCACACCATGTATTTGCAGTATAAAGTCCGCTGCTCTTGGATGAACCATTGTACTGATCTGCCGGATCATCAATAAGCCCCCATTTTCTTCCAGTAACCTCATCAGCACCGTAAAGCTGTTCTGTCACGCTGTTGTACATACCAAGCTTATCTCTGCCTGTGAGTGTATCAGAATTATGATCACCGCAGTCTACAAAATATGCAATACTGCTGTCATTAGTATAAACCGGACGTACAGCCTCCATGTAGATAAAGTCACATACCTTTGCAGACTCTCCTCCGTCAACATCGGATGAGAATGTGACGTCAATTACATTTCGTTCTACACCATCAGCTATGATAGTGTAAATATTACGGTCACAGACATCCTGCGGAATTACCATAGTTCTTTCGTATACGTCCTGATTTCCGCTGTAATCAAGCTTTTCAGCAAGAAGTACAGCATCGCCTACTCTTACACGGAGAGTTTTTCCGTTATCGGCTTTACGTAGCTTTATACGAAGTCTGAGCATAGTTGCAGTATCATCTACCGCCATTCTGTAAGTGAACCAACCGCCGTTTTTAACATAGCGGTAGGTACTGTCATTTGTAACACTTACTGTACCGCATTCAACCATTCCATGAAGATTATCACTTTCGTACTGACCGTATCCAGGCTGTACTGTATCAGTTATTTCCACCTTTGCACGAGGAAGTTTTTCTTCGATTACTGTGCCGCTGGGAACGAATTTCCAGTAAATTCCGTAACGCTGTGTGTACTGCTTATAGTGAGGAGTGAAAACGAGATTTGCATCTGTATCCTTTAATGTGAATCTCAGACCTCCTGCATCACGCACGAGATGTTCATCTATTTCAGCCATGAAAGAATCAACAGACTGTCCTTCCTTACCGATTTTTATAGTTTCGCTTGCAACCTTCTTATCCTTAGGAATAGTTACCCACATTCCGGTACTATCTGTCTTCATGTCTTCTTTGCCGAGTTCTGCACTGAGAACAAGAGGACCATACTTGAAGCCATATACATCAGGAGCATCCGGCAATGGATATGCTCTTACCTTTGAGGGAATCGTCAGCTCAATTACATCGCCGTTTTTGAAATCTCCGGAAACATCAGCATAGCCGTCTATTGTTTTGTAGCTATACTTTGATCCGTTAATAGCAACATTCATACTGCCGTCGATCCAGTCAGGAATACGAAATCGAAGATCGAGGTCAGAACTTCCCTTTACAGTAAACTTTACTGATACATCGTCGGGAATATTGCTTTCCTGAGTGATTGTAACTCCCTTTTCTGCCCACTCGATAGCTGAGCTCTGATAGAAATTGACATACAATGTATCATCATCGTGCATATAAATTGTATCCCCCAGCTTAGTGAAGCTTTCCATACCGCTTCCGGTACAGCACCAGAATTTATCCCACTGTGTGCTGTATACCTTAAAGTATCCCGTAGCCATAGGCTGGAAATAAGTTGTCATACCTGTTTCAGGATTCTGTGAAGAAAGAATCGAGTTATAGTATGTATTTTCATAGAAATCCATATACTTGCTGTCGTGAGTTATCTTGAAAAGTTCACGGGAAAGCTTGAGCATATTGTATGAATTGCAAGTTTCACAGTTGCAGTTTGTACGCTCAGCATTAAGAATATCATCCTTGCCGAAATGCTCCCACTCACTGTTTCCGCCTGTAATGTATGTATGGTGTGTGGTTACCATTTCCCAGAATGTCTCGGCATATTTAAGATAAGCCGAAGCATCTACTTTCTGTCCGTTGACAACCTTGCCGTCAAGAACAGTATAACGTTTCAGTGCACCGATGAATTTCGGAATAGTAGTATTTGCGTGACGGTTATTGAGAACATCACGTCCGCCCTGCATTACTTTCTGGAAAAGAGCGTCCTCATCGAAGTAATGTGCTGCAACAGCGTGGGAATCCTTACCGGTAATGGAATAAAGATCATACATACAATCGTTCATTCCACCGTATTCTATTGAAAGTACTGTACGATGAGTCTGATCGTTCCAGCCGCTTGCTCTGTTGTATACCCAGTCGCCAAGCGACGAACCGACTTCCTTAGCCGGAGCATATCCTGTTGCCTTGTAAACATCAACTAAACCAGCAATAAGCTTGTGCATTGTATACCACGGTACCCATGCGTCATCAAAGATGTTTGCCTTGCCTATTTCCACACGGTCAAACTGACGTTCTACATTTCCGTCAGAAGGCACAGGTGCAGCCCAGAGAAATCCTGATTTTCCCCGTGAATGCTGCTGACATATTTTCATGCCGTCAATAAGCGTCTTCATACGATTATAAAGAGCGTCCTTTTGTTCTGCAGTAGTATTCGGATTCTGATAAGCCTGTGCGATCGCAGTCAGATAATGTCCGACGCTATGACCGGCAATATTTGTATTCTCCCAACCGCCATATCGCTTCGCACCGTTAGTACTTAACCCCGCATTATCACGGAATCCTGCAAGAAGTCTTTCCGTATCGAAAGCAAGCAGATAGTCCATTTCTTTTTCAAAAGCGTTAGTACAGTAAGCGTCCGTCATAGTGAGATCGGAAAGTGAAAAATCCACGATATCCGCTTCATAAGCAGTTACTTCCAGCAAATCGACGGTTACGCCGATATTGCACATCATCACTGCTACGGAACAAACTGAAACAATTCTTCTGAATAAATTATTCTTCATTTAACCAGCCCCTCTTTGTTACCGTTATATTTAATAATCAAATCATATCATGAATATAAATAATATTCAACTCATTTTTTGAAGAATCGGTGTACAAAATGACCGTATTATTAATAAAAGCCTTGCAGAAAAATTATTGGCAAGGCTTATTTTAATTATAATAGTATTCATGTACGAGATTTTTCAAGCCAAGACTTCGTATATCCTCGTACCTTACTTTAAGACATGATCTGCAATAAAACTGCGAAGATATTCAGCATATTCCTCACACCTCTATATTGAATCAGTAAAAATTATAATATCATCTGAATAACAACCGTACAGAACATCTTCTTCAGCAAAATAAGAATCAAACTCTTTAAGATACATATTAGCATAAAATGCAGACAGGGCGTTCCGGCCATTATTCCCTTTCCTCAGAAATTATTTCATTGCCTTCAATTACATGAGATCCTGTAAGAAGACTGTTGAGAAAGAAATATAATCTTTTATCATCGTACAGCGATTCTTGAAGTATAAGAAGAAACTTTTCAATCGGAACTGAATTGAAATAATTGCTGATATCAACCTTATATGAATACATCTTGTTTATACAGCATATGATACATACTATCGCAAACATCATGTAGAATGCAGTTACTGTGGACTCGGTCATGCTTTTCAGAATGTAATTTAAAAATACTTTCAAAGCCACACCCATAATAATGAATTATTTTACATAGTTTTTATAATTTCTTAAACTTCGAGAATTTATATATATAATTATAGCAAAGCCTCCTAAAAGATCATATTTAGAGCAACCATATTTCCCCTTAAAAGTAAAGCGGACAACCAATTGGTGCCCGCTTTACTTTTCCATAATTCCGACTTTTGAGAGTCTGATGTACTTCTCTGATTTGTCCACCTTACATTTTTCCGGAAAGGAATTATATCTTCTTATATCTGCTTTCCGGATATTTTCGTAGAAAGAATATAGTGCAGGTATATTCTTCCTATGAATCTATTATAATAATACATGATTTTTCGAAGATAGTAAATGACATTTTACCCCATATTATTTGCATTATTGTTCCTTGCTGAACTTTTTACGGTAATCCGATGGTGTCATTTCCACTCGAGTTCCGAATTATCTTATAAAGTGACTGCTGTTCAGATAACCACACTGTTCAGCTATCTGCGTTACAGGAATTATAGTATTCTCAAGAAGCCATTTTGCTTTTTCTATTCTTGATGTTATTATTTCCTCTTTACAGCTTGTGTCAAAAAGTTCCTTGTAAATTCGCTGAAAATGGCTCTTGCTTATGCCCATACTACGTATTATTGTTTCAATATTCCATTCTTTTTCAGGATGCCTGAATATATCATCACGCAAGGCTATAAATCTGTCCTTGTAGCTGAACATTCCGGAACTCAGACTCATCATTTTTCCTTTGAGTTCATCTGTAAGTTCAGTTATCAGCGTATCAATTTCAAATATATCCGCAGAAGTAATATACTTTGATATAACTGCTATACGGTCTGTTTTAAGTTCAATAGCACCTCTGTAAGACGCATTTACTTTAGTTGAGATATCTGCTGCAAGTTCCACAGATGTATATTTTCTTCCGTCACTTTTCAAAACAGCAGCTATAATTTCCTCATTAATACTTGCAAGAATGTAATCCTCATTGCTGAGTCGTATAGCATTTACAATTGAATTTACAGGTGGAACGTTGTATCGCACTCTGCCCTCTTTTATATACGATACAAGAGTAAGAAGATACTCTGAACTGTTATTTTCCGCCATAAGACTGACAAGCTTGCTTATAAGTCCTCGTCTGTTGTAAATACCAAGAACAGGTGCGAACTCTGAAAGTGATTCTATCCGCTTATTCACATAATCCTTGTACATCTTGTTCTGTACGCTGTTAAGTCCAATAGCAACAGAATCACACCATGTCATATAAAACTCATCGAAGATTATATGTGCGGCTTTTCTGTATGTGAACCCTACATAGCCGAAAATCTGCCCCTTATAGTGAATTGATGATAATATCGTCAGACGTGGAGTATGAGGCTTTTTCAGCGACGGGAATATATCCCTTATATTGTATTCGATCATCTGATTGCACTCATGGAAATCAGCTTCCATAGCCAGAATCATCTTGTCAGAATATCCTCCTCTGCGGTATATCAGCGGATTGCTCACATTTCTGCACCAGTCATCACACAGACAAAGTTCAGCCTTTATACCCGTAGGCATCATATAGCAGCAGCCTAAAAAGGTTCCGCTGACATCATATATATTGCTGCATTCTGACATACGTCTGTTTATTTCACCATGACTGCTTGTTCGTCTGTGCTCCAGCATTTCAAAAATATTACCGGCGTATTCCCTTATATCTGAAAGACTTTTGCTTCTGCAGAGCTTTCCTTTTTCAGCACAGCCGCAGCTTTCTCCGATAACAAGCTCCAGCGGCACGGAATCATCGGTAACTTCTTCACCGATCATACTCAGCAATTTCCGGACAGCAATCATCCCGTTAAGCTTTGACTGACTTGAAACAGTCGTAAGCGTAACTCTTTCCGTCTGAGAAATGATCCTGCCGTCACAGCCTGTGACTTTGATATCTTCGGGAACCTTTATACCATTTTCAATAAGAGTACGGCTCAGTTCAACAGCCATGATATCACTTCCGCAGACGATTGCATCAGGCTTTTCCAATTTACCTTCTGCAATATCTACCGCAACACTATGAGGAACAAACCGCCAGTAATCACCGTAAAAAATACAGCTTTCGTCATATTCAAGTCCGGCACTATCCATTGCCTGTCTGAATCCGTTTATTCGTTCCTCAGACGGAATATGTCCCTTATATCCGCCGATACAATAAAGCTTGCGGCAATTGTGCTCTTTTATGAGATGCTCGGTTGTCATGCGGAGAAGCAATGTTTCATCCGCTGAAATAACGGGAAAATACTGCTGTTCGTAGTTCACAACAACTGTTGGAATATCACGTTTCCGCAGAAGTTCAAGTATGATTTTCCGCTGTTTTTCGCTGCAGAAAATATTGGCTTCAAATATAAATCCATCAAAACCGCCATAGAGGATAAGGTCATAAATATTTGTCTGTCCTTTGCAGTATTTTCCCTCCAGCATGTCATCCACATAATTTATAACACCTGATATAACAAGCGTATCATAGCCATATTCCGCCGCAGTTGTATGGATGATATCAATAAGATCCGTATCCATATTATCCGTCACATGAGGTATTTTCAATCCTATTCTGCCTTTGCTTTCCATAACGTCACCACCGTCATTATAACTAATATTATTATATATCATATCTATGTTTTTGTCAATATATTAAAAACTCCGCCAGATTTCTGCGGAGCTTTTAATAATGTTTTAGAGAACTTACTGTCTGAAGAAGAACGGCAGACAATTGTAGATATACTGACGTACATAGTACCAGCTATGATCTCCGCCGTTTGCAAGAATGAACCAGAAATTCCCCTTTGAAAAATCAGATGTGTTAACGAACTGACTGTATCCTTTCATTGATTCTATCTGCGATGCAAGAACAGAATACGCAAAATCCGAAGTTCCTGTTGCTGACATGATGAAGTATTCATTCTTTTTCAGCCCGGCATTATCAACAGCACGAGCTAAAGCTCCGGCGTCTGCGTTTCCTGTGCCCCAGTGATGTGCACCGCTCATAGGCATGAAATATCCTACTATATCAACGCAGTTTTCAAATACTGCCCACGTTGAAACACTGCCCATTGAAAATCCGCCGTATGCTCTGTGCATTCTTGATGCTGCTATATCTTCCCTTGATGTTGAAACAGCATAAGTGGAGTATTTTCCCTCAACGAAAGGAATTACGCTTTCACGGAATTCCTTGTAGAAATTCTCAGCATTGTAGAAAGTATCACTACTGCACTTGTTGAAAGTGGGAGTTACGATTATCATAGGTTCGATATCACCATTATTTATCATGTTGTCGAACACTCGCTGCATTTCGCCGTTATCATTGTAAAGAAGCGTATTTTCGTTATCTCCCATGCCATGCATGAAATAGAAAACATTGTATTTCTTTGATTCATCATATCCATAAGGCAGATATACATTCAGCGAATTTGTACCGTTGATTCCGTTGTAGCTTTCTTTTACAATAGTTCCAGCCTGCGAGATAGTGTTTTTGTAGCTCCACTTATATTCTGTATACTGCTTTGCAGCGTCAAATTTATATGTCGGCTGCACCGGAACAGATACAGACGGAGCAGAAGGTGTAACTACAATCAGCTTTCTCATTTTTATCATATCAAAAGAATCAATCACGCCATCAGAACAAAGATCAGCATTTTTCCATACGAATGAATCCATGCTTCCTGTTCCAAGAATCCATTTCTGTAAAATTACTGCATCAGCAGCGTTTACCTTACCGTCATTGTTCAGATCACCCATCAGAGCTTCTGGCGGTGCAATTGTAAATTCAGGTGCATTATCACCGCCTGATGAAGTGTTGCCGTAGCTGTAAACATCAGGAAGTTCATCAAGTGTAATCATATAATCGCTATTGTAAATTCTGCTTATATATGAAGCTGTATTGAACTGGTTGCTGTCGATGAAGGAAGTATGCCATGTCATGAACCACAGCCATTTTGCTCCGTCAGCTTTCATCTTTTCCGGATCGGGAATAGGTCCGTTTTCGTGAAGGCATACCGGTTTGTTCGCAACCTGAGCAGTTTTGTTATACATACTCACGAGCGACTCGGTATGATTTACATAAGTATCAGCACCGATGATATCAACGTATTCATCACCGGGATACCAGCCGCTGTTTACATCTCCGCAGTATCCAAGATTCCATATAAGATTGTCAAGTCCCCAGTAATTTGTGTAACGATCATACATTATGCACCAGAGCTTCTTGAAGTTTTCGGCTCCGCCTTTTCCCCACCAGAACCATTTTCCATCGAACTCATGGAAAGGTCTCCAGATTACCGGAATTCCGGCTTCTTTCAATTCAAGAAGAGCCTTTGCACCTTTGTCCATGCCGGCAATAAGGGCATTATACTCATTCGTACCGGGAGTAAGCGCACTGCTCCAGTTAAGATCAGAATCAAGCGATTCTGTATGACTGCCTCTGAAATCGCTTCCGCAGTGCCAGCATATAGTCACGATACCGCCTCTTTTGTACCAGTCTATTGCACGGCGGTTACATCCGGAAAAATCATCACCCATGTAGTCAAGTCCACGGATTGCCGGATATTTCCCGCTGGCATTCTTGATTATATCAAACTCGTAGTTCTCACTGCCCATCCATGTGGATTCCTGCTGACCTGAAATAACATTCTTTCCGTATGTATCACAGAGATAATTGTAAAGTGCCTGAGTTTTTGCCGTAGAATTCGGGTTAGACAGCTTCGCTGTACCTGTGTAATTCGAGAAGCTTCCTTCCTCTATAAGCAGACAGTCAAGATTAGTCCAGCCCCATGAAGCTTCAACTGATATTTCATTACTTCCTTTTTTCAGATCGGCATTTACGCTTACAACTCCGAAATCATCTCCGGTATATTCGCAGAATATTTCTCCCACATTTTTCCCGTTTACAATAATATTCTGATACTTTCCACCCTCATCATAAGGCTGATTATAGCGTATGCTTAGTCGGTGTGCACCTGAATTTTCTGCGTTTACCGTCAGCGAAACAGTATTCCCTCCGTCCTTGAGGTCAACTGCCTTGCCGGCACTTGCTCCGTTTACCGCTGTGATTTCCGCACCATTTTCGCCAGAATTTACAATCGTTCCTTTTTCAAATTCGTACTGACTTTTTTCTGCTGCATCTGAACTGAATGGCAGAACTGAAAAATTACTCATAACAATTGCAAATGACAATAACGCTGATAAAATTTTTTTCATTTCAAATCCCTCCTGATATTTTGTGGCACTCTCACCGTACCGCTAATTAATTTCTGCCTTTATTATACATCAACAAAAGAGGGATTCATATTACTTTTTGAACCATAAAATATAATTTTTGCCCCATATAATCCTACAAGTACAATAAAAAGTGAATACTTTAAAAAGATTTTACAGTTTGTCAGCTGTATGTTATTAATATAAATAAGAGATTATGAATGCTGAATAAACTGAAATGTTATACTAAACCAGAAAGGGTAAAAAAGATGAATTTAGATTGAAAAAGACTGCTTCACAGTTAGTAATCCATTATTATACATTACCAGATTGGTGCTCAAAGTGCAGATATAAAAGCACAGCAATATCAGATTCCGACACACGAAATGAAGCTTGAAGAGGTCAAAACAGTTATTTTACGATATATCTTTGGTTAATACAAAACACAAAGGATCAACACCTTCAATGAAGCGGTCTTCCACCTGTGTCACTAAGAAATTCAAAGCAACTCTCGCATCACACTGCCTGATATCTGCCTATTTCAGATTTAGGGTATTTTATGACTGCACTTTTCCTGACAATTGCATTCCTTTTGTCCGTCCCTGTGCTGTTTTAAGGCGGCGAAACGGAGCAACTGCTTGCGTGAGGAAATTCCAAGCTTGCTGTAAATATTCTTGTTGTGATATTTAATCGTATTTTCCGTAATATGTAGAATTTCCGCAATCTGCTTTGCAGTTTTACCTGAAAGATACAGCTCATACACTCTGTATTCGGCAGGCGTAAGCATACTGAGATTTTCTACAAAGAATTGATATTCCTCGGGGACAATCTCCTCCTTATGCTTTTCGGCAAGTCGATCAATTTCACTTTTGGCAAGCTCGTATTTTTCAGCCGCCTTTTCGTATTCTTCCTTTGCCTTTCGAGCCTCATCTTCGGCAAATCGTTTTGCGTTCTCAAGGTCGTTAAGCTGCTGCTCATAGTAATTATCCTTTTCTTCGAGAAAATCGAAGAGATCGTCTATTTCACGGATACGAAGCTGCTCGCCATAATCTTCCTTTGCTTTGACCTGTTCTATCTTTTTGATAATGGGAGAAACATACTTCTTGCTCATGAAACAGCAGCAGACAGCAGCAAGAATTGCCACAATCAAAAAAATAAACAGAATATTTATCTTTCCTTTACGTAAAAAGCTTTCATACTGCGTTTTCTGAATCATAACAACAACACTGAAGATTTCATTCCCAAGTGTTATTTCCTTAGTCAGTCCCACACATTTTTCACTGCCGAAATCAAATAACTGCAAGCCTCTCTGTTTTTTGATATTTAAGTCGTTTCTGATATTGTTATAACGTCCTGAACTGAATTGACCTGAGTATATACCATTGCTTTCGTCAAGCAAACCGCAGTCTATATCTCCCCAGCGTCCGTCCTCTGTTTTATGTGACAGCTGAAACAAAAGGTCGTTGATTTCAAAACCGCATACGCCAATAATATTGTCATTATAATCCCGAATAGGAACATAAATATATCTCGCTCTTTCCCATGTATCTGGGATGGAGACGGCAGGACTTAAAACATAATGCGTTCCGTCTGAAAATGTTTCGTTGCAATGGTCTAAAAAATCGGTGCTGATTTCATTCTTCCAGCCACTGTGGAAATTGATCCCTCTGCTTTTTCCCGTGGAAAATGAACCTCTGTAAATGGAAAAATCATTGTTTACGGTATTTTCGGAGTAAAGGTTGATATATTTCAGGTAAATTCCGCTGTAAAGCTCAGTATCGGATTTACTGTTTGCAGTGGTATCAAGAATACAGAATGCACCGCTTGCGGGGGCAACCTGCATATTCAGGTAAACCGAGTCGTAAAGCCTGTTCTGTAAGGCATCGAGAGCTTCGGAATTATTTTCCAGTTCTTCAAAGCTG
This sequence comes from Ruminococcus sp., assembly GCA_017516465.1. Classification (GTDB taxonomy): domain Bacteria; phylum Bacillota; class Clostridia; order Oscillospirales; family Ruminococcaceae; genus Ruminococcus. The sequence continues at coordinate 11,512 of JAFXCR010000028.1, read as the reverse complement.
ATATTGTTCTCAATCAGATAGTTCTGGATTGAATCCGAAAGCTGTCCCGAAAAGGATATTACACAGGCAGCAAGCTCGTCGCAGTCACTCTCAATACTGTCCGAGCAGGCGGAAAGCTGTGCACTAAGATCGTTCATTATCTGCCTGTCAGTAAGGTTAAGAATACCGAACAGGTTCAGCAGAATGATGATCACTGCAAGAAACAAACATATGACTGAAAAAACATAGAAAGCAAATCTTCTCCGCATGGACAAGCCTTCCTCTTTGAACTGCTTTACAAGGCTCTTGATGTCAAGGTATTTAAGTATTCTCATATTCTCATCCTCATATATCCTTGTCGGAAAGCTTTTTCAGCTCTTCAAGAGAAAAAATAGCAAGCTCGTTAAGTACAGCTTCTTTATCCTCACCTTTTGCTGTTCGTTCAACATACTGGTTATGGGCAAATTTCAGCACGAGTTTTACATTCTGCTCAAAGCGGCTCTGTATATCCGAAGCATTATAATAAACAGGCAGAGAATAAAACTTATAGCTGTTCATCATACCGTTCATCATATCATAAAGATTTCGATAATTTTCATTTTCTGCAACGCTTGTGTCAGAAAAAAGTTCCTCAAAAGCTTCATTTGTAACAGGGAGATAGCCCGTGTTTGTAACAAAGTGCAGGTTGTTTTCTTTTTCGGTAAGCCATTTTGCAAAAATATATGCACCATAATTTTTGCGTTCATCCTTGCTTTTTACAGCAAAAAGTCCTCCGCCTCTGTGTACAGCAGAAGATATATCCGATGTAAATACTGGGTATGGCAATGAAACTGAAGTAATATTTTCGGTTGTGTTATCGGGATAAAATACCATTTCAGGCTGATAAAGAATATCAGCAGTTGAGCCTATATTTGAAATTATTTCTACTGTTTTCCAGCGTGAAGCCGCATATCCGTCATCAAGGCATATTCCGCCATAAATTGCAGACTTGCTTAAAGGAAACCATACCTGTTCAAAGGCTTCATCATTAAGATTAAGTTTACCGTCCCTGATGAATTCACCGCCATATGCTTTCATTCCGATATAAGCATAGTTATAAAAATCGTTTATCTGCGTGAAATTCTGACCATCCGACCAGTCATAATAGAGATTAGACGTTTTGAAAAAACCGTCATAAGTTTTGAGCATATCGGTTGATACGCCTGTTTCGTCACTGAATCTATCAAAAAGCGTCTTGTTCAGGAACAAAGCCTCTGAGGATTTAGCAACAGGAAGCATATAAAGCTTATCTCCAAAGTAACCTTCGGAAACAAATTCCTCTCTGAAATCAGAAAGTTCCTCCTGTGAAAAGTATTTATTCCAGCAAAGGAGCTTATCCTTTCCCACAATTTCCGCCACTCTCGGATATGCGATAAACAGGTCCGGCAACTCCTCTGCACCCGGCTCACCGTTTGTTGAAGCGGAAAGAGCCGTGTCAATTGCCGATGAACTTGTTACTGATACAACATTTACTGTAATACCGTTTTCTCTGCCAACGGTATCGTTGAACTTATCAATTTCGTCATTGAGGGGAGATTTTGTCTGACTGCCGTAAACGTGCCACATTGTAAGTGTCACAGGATTGTCAGCATCAGGCTTTGTTTTGTCCAAGCAGCCTGAAAAGCAGACTGCTGTCATTGCAAAAGTTAAAATTATAAAAAGAATTTTTTTCATTATATACTCCATTTCTGTACGGGCATATCACTCGATTTACTACCTGTTTTTGCATATTTTTAAAGCCTTCCCACCCTTTTTTTATCATTTGGGTAGTGCGTAAAATCATAATTAATGATACTATAATAACTGCAAGGGTTAAAGAGAGTATATATCCTGCCACGTTCAAGGTACTCTATAATGTTCCTGTGGGTGCGCCAACAGTCACAGGAACCGCCTATTTATTTTAGCACATCACATCGTTTAAGTCAAGAAAAGCATAAATAAAAGAAGCATCGGAATGTGCTAAATGGAGGAATGATTATGGGATTATTGGATTTATTTATGAAAACGGCTGGGGAAACTCTCAAAAACGGAATTACAAAGGAAGCAGACCGTGCAGTTTCATCATCGGGTAAAGGTGAAAACCGCACGGAAAGCTTTACCTTTTCCGCACTTCCGAACAGTCTTGCTGAATTACAGGCTATTCCCGAAGCTTCTCTTGATTCGGCATTCAAAACAACAGCACTTACGATTGCTGTACTTTGTGCTTACGAAAAAAATCCCGACGGCTGTATTGAAATGCTGAACTTCCTGAAGGGACCAGCAGAAGTAAGTACATATGAAAAGGGCTTTATCAAGGAACGTTTAAGCGGGAAATTCTACAAGACATTCTCATTTTTCGAGGGTGCAACGCCAGAAAACAGCTACAAGCCGAACACTCCTTTTGTGATAAAGGTAAGTGAAAATCCTTATTCTTTTTACGATGAAAACTGGGCAACGCTTTATGTTACAAGCGGTGGGGCAGATAATCCACGTCCCGTTAAGCTGAGAAAGAAGCCATCTACTGGACAGTGGTTTTTAAATGATATTCAATGCCTTGCGGACATCCGTGTTCCTGTTGCTGACGATCCGTGGGCTTAAAGGAGCATAATATGAAAAAATTTCAAATTATAATTTTAACACTATGTCTGGTTGCTGCTATGACAGGTTGTAATAAAAATTCTGAGAAAAAAGAAAAAGATTCTTCATCAGAATCTTCACATTCTTATTCCGAATTAGAAAACAAAGAAACATCATCTTCTGTATTAGAAAATAAAGAAACATCATCTGCTGAACCCACAACGCAGGCAACAAGCCAGAATACAACCGAAGAAAGCACAACCGAGACTTCAAATCCACAAAAAGAAGTCAAGCTGCTTGACATTGATAAGCATGTAATACACGAATCGGTATCATCAATTGAATATGCTGAAACTTTGACAGAAATGAATTGTTTAACAGCTTCTCTTGGAAAAAATGCTGCAAAACTATATCCTGATCTTGCATCCGCAATCAATAACATCAGTGATTTTTATGAAGTCAATATTCTGGAACAAAATGATATGTTTGCAGAAACCGCAGAAGAGGCTCTTTCTTCAGGAGAAGAAAACTTTGAAACATACATATTCAATCTTGATGTACATATACGCCGTGCAGACAGTGTTGCAATCAGCATACTTCATGATTCCTATAACTATTTTGGAATTGACTCTGAATCCAGAAGCTTCTGGGGAGAAAACTTTAACACTGAAACGGGCGAAACAATTTATCTTCCTGATGTAGTAACAGACATTGATAAATTGGCAGAAGCAGTTGAAACTGAACTTTATAAATCTTTTGGTGCAGATACCTTTTACAGTGATACTGCTATTGAAAATTATTTCAAAGATTATGGTACAGATGGCTCTCACTGGACTCTTGAATATAATGGTGTTACAATATATTTTGATGATGGTGAAATTGCAGGTTCAGGCGTCGGAGATATAAGTGTTACAATAGAATTTGAAAAGTATCCTGAACTTTTCAAGGAAAAATACAAGAATACTCCTGATGGATATATTGTAGGACTGCCGATGAAATCAAGTTTTTATACCGACCTTGACGGAGACGGAAGCAGTGAAGCCATTACCCTGTCAGACAGCTATGAAGGAGAATTTGGTGTTGACAGAACTCTGAGTCTGCATATTTCAACTCCTGAAACTGATTATACAGAAAAGTTTATGGCTAACGGCTGTGAGGCATATTATATAAAAACATCAGATGGAAAAAACTATCTTTATGTTTTAATGGAGCTTGAAGCACAGCATGAACTTTACACTTTCCAGATTACCGACACAAGTATAAATAAGGTTGGAAAACAGCCTATCTCGCCACATTACAGCAACCAGACATTGTCAGTGCTGACAGACCCCGATAATATGCATTTTGATGTTTTCGGTACGATTGATATTGAGCCTGTGGGAGATGATTTCTTTATCGTAGGAGATGACGGTATGCCCGTAATGAAGTAATGATATATCTGAATAGTATAACATAGCGGAAATACTTTTTACAGAAACACTGAAAACGCATAACAGGTGTATGCAAAAAATGCATACGCCTGTTATTCATTTTTACTATCGTATAATCCACATAACCTCATTAGTAGATTTATTTACAATAATTTTAACAACACTCATTCAGTGACAGACGCAAGGTTTTTCCAATACGCCTCACATGAACCGCATTGACACAAGTCATTACCTGTATATTTTGTGGTTTTACGGTGCATTAAATGTTGCCGATGCATTTGCACTCCAGAAATGGCTGCTTTTCCAATGTAATCTATTTTGAACATAAGTGTCATAAAGGTATCACTAATGATACGATAGATATAGGAAATACACTCATAAAATTAGTGCATTTTTCTTCACTCTAAAACCTTACTTAATCAAAAATTATCATGACGTACATAAAATATGTGACAAATCGTCCGGTTTATGTTATAATTAAAAAAACATTAGCTTAAGTCGGAATGCAGAGTGCGAAATCAAGCTAAAGACTAACAAATAAAGGTTAATAACTTTATCAGAAAAGAGGTCTTATATGCCGGATACACCGAAAAAAAAAGCCACAGCTCACGATACTGTCATGACTGCGATGATGACATCACTTATCGCTGTATGCTCATGGATTTCTATACCGTCTGCTGTTCCCTTCACCTTGCAGACATTTGCTGTTTTCTGTTCTGTATCTCTCATAGGGGGACGAAGAAGCCTTCTTGCAATATCGTCTTATCTTCTCATCGGTGCTGTCGGAGTTCCTGTATTCGCAGGATTCACTGGAGGAATCAGCAGACTATTCGACTCCACCGGAGGATACATGATTGGATTCATCTTCACTGCACTCATATACTGGGCTTCGGAAAAGCTTCCTGTCAGAAATACGATAATCAGTGTTTCAGCTATGCTTATTGGTCTTGCAGCCATGTATATTTCAGGAACAGTCTGGTTTATACTGATATACATCGGAGAATCCAAAGCTATTACGCTTGCTCAGTCTCTTAAATGGTGCATCGTTCCGTTCATAATCCCTGATATTATAAAGCTCACTCTGTCACTTATGATTACAAAACGGCTGAGAAAACATATAACTTTAATTCGTAATTCAAAACTGTAATATCGCTGCTTGACAAACGATTCAACTGTTTTATAGCAGTCTGTCACCTGTTGTTCTGCGTTTTTCTTCTTTTATATGTATTCGCCTGAGAAGAAGAATCCAAGTATAATGTCAGAAGCTTCCGCCTTGTGGGAATCAAGATTCTGAACTCAATCGGCAGAATCAGGATTTCGTCCAAGAACGACACTGTACATTCTTGTAACGAAAGTCTCTGTTCCTGTCATAGAATCCTCAACTACTGATTCTGCTGAAGCGATAGTCTGAGCTTCTGCCAGCAGATTTTATACCACAGTAATTATTTCAAAAACTCCCGGATAGCCTCAAGATGCTTCATTCCAGCTCTGCGTCCGATACGGTACACCTCACGAAGGACATCAGGATCGTGCTCAACACGCTTTACCGGCAGCTTTTCTTCCGGTGCAATAACATATGCTCTGCCGTCCTTTTCAGCTTTCCTTACGTATTTCAGCTGGTTGTTGTACATTATATGTCGGTTTTCCATTGCTTTTATCAGACCGGGATATTTCCGGTACATTGCTTTAAGCAGTGGCATGAGACTATTCTTGCTCTTTGTGTAGTCTCTTGGCTGAGTAAGTATAACTATATTTCGCTCATATCCGGATTTTTCCATGAACTTCAACGGAACCGAATCGGAAATTCCTCCGTCAAGCATATTGTAGCCGTCCACGCTGACGATTCTCGCAGCCATAGGCATTGAAGCTGATGCACGAATCCATTCAAGCTCGCTGTCACTCATGGTATCACAGCGGTGATATATAGGCTTTCCTGTCAGAACATCAGTACATACTGCGTAAAATTCCATAGGAGAATTTCTGTATGTCTCAAAGTCAAATAAATCAAGCTTATCTGGAATCTCATGGTAACAGAATTCAGCTCCGAACATATCCCCTGTTTTTATAAGCGAACGCACACTGCAATATCTCTTGTCACGGCAGAATCTCGTATTATAGCGAACTACTCTGCGTGGCTGATTTGATTTATAATTGCATCCGAAAGCAGCTCCGGCAGAAACTCCGACTGCACCGTCGAATATAATGTCATTTTCCATGAAAACATCAATGACTCCGGCAGTAAAAAGTCCACGCATTGCTCCGCCTTCGAGAACAAGACCTCTTTTCATCCGAATAATCCTCCCATCAGCTTACAGGTACTGGTTCTTCCACTTTCTCTTCACCTTTATACAGCAATTTGAGAATAATCGGCGTCAAAATTGACGACACGATTATCAGCATAATCACTGACGCAAAGAATTTCGGTTCAAGCATTTCCTCTGTAAGTCCCTTTTTAGCTACAATCAGTGCAACCTCGCCTCTTGTCATCATACCGACGCCTACCTTGAGACTATCCTTGAAGCTGTGTCTTGTAAGCTTTGCAACAAGTCCGCAGCCAATTATCTTCGTCATAAGTGCAACGATTACAAAAAATACCGAGAACACCAGCAGAGACGGCGTAAAACCGTCAAAAGTAGTATTCAGACCGATACTTGCAAAAAATACAGGCCCAAATATCATATAGGAATTGATATCGACCTTTCGTGCGATGTACTCAGAATCCTTGAGACTGCAAAGAATAAGTCCGGCAACATATGCTCCGGTGATATCGGCGATTCCGAAGAATTCCTCAGCGGCAAACGCCATGAACATACAGAGTGCAAGTCCGAGAATCGGGATTCTACGCTGATGCGGATACATTTTGTCAATATATTTAAATATGTAATATGTAAGGAATCCAAGGCAGAAACTGAACACAATAAACAGAACCGTACTTATAACAACCTCAGATGGCTTTGATTCCGGATTCTTCATGCCAATAACAAATGTCAGAACAATAATTCCGATGATATCATCTATGATAGCGGCACTTGTAATGAGAGTTCCCGTTGAACTTTTCAGATATCCGAGTTCCTTAAGTGCCTGTACAGTTATTCCCACGGAGGTGGCAGTCATAATGGTACCAATAAAAATCGCACGGTAAAATTGCTCACTTCCGATTGTACCGAATCCGTAGAAACAGCTGTATAGAAGCGTTCCTCCAGCTAACGGGATAAAAACTCCGGCACAGGCTATAAGAAGTGCCTTAGGACCTGTTTTTATAAGTTCTTTTAAGTTTGTTTCCAGACCGGCTTCAAACATCAGCATTACTACACCGATTTCAGCAATAAGTGCGAGGTAATCTGAATTTCCTACAAAACCGAAGCAGGCAGGACCTATAACAAGTCCGGCAATAATCTCTCCTACTACCTGAGGTGCTTTAAGCTTCTGGGCAACAAGTCCGAAAAGCTTTGAGCATACGATGATAATGGCAAGATCTCTGAAAAATGCTATTCTGTCCATTTATATAACACTCTTTCTATTTTATATTTAAAAATGCCTGTTTAAGGCTTAAAACCGGTATTATCTCAATATTATAATCATTGACATCAATAGCGGACATTGAATGTTCCGGAACTATACAGGTATTGAATCCCATACGTTCTGCCTCACGGATTCGCTGTGAAATATGCGATACGGAACGAATCTCTCCCCCGAGTCCTATCTCTCCGAATGAAATGATATCCTCACGCACCGGCTTATCCATAATTCCGGAATACAATGCCATAGCAGCCGGAAGATCGCCTGCCGGCTCGTCAAGACGGAATCCGCCTACTATATTAAGGTAAATGTCAAGTGATCCTGTAAAAATTCCGAGTCTCTTTTCCAGCACCGCAAGTATGATATGCAGTCTGTTGAAATCAAAACCGGTAACCATTCTTCTTGGTGCAGAATAGCTTGTTTTCGCCGCAAGCGTCTGAATTTCCGCCAGAATAGGACGGCTTCCCTCCATAACACAGGCAGTACAGGTTCCGGATACTCCATGAGGTCGTCCGGCAAGAAGCATCTGAGAAGGATTTTCAACCTCTTTCAGCCCCTTATCTATCATTTCAAATACACCTATCTCATTAGTCGAACCGAAACGATTCTTTATTGCTCTGAGAAGTCTGTAACTCTGATGACGTTCACCCTCAAAATGAAGAACAGCGTCCACAATATGCTCCATAACCTTTGGTCCGGCTATTGCTCCATCCTTATTGACGTGTCCGACGATAATAATAGGTATCTCCTGAGACTTCGCAGTGTGCATAAAGAGATTGGCACACTCACGCACTTGTGTAAGACTTCCGGGACTCGACGGTATTCTTCCGATACTCATAGTCTGGATAGAGTCAATTATGACGATATCCGGAGACGCACTGGCAACAGTTGCAGAAATAGCTTCGGCATCCGTAGCTGTAAGTATATAAAGATTTTCCGTATCAACTCCGAGACGCTGTGCACGGAGCTTTATCTGTCTTGCAGATTCTTCTCCTGAAACGTAGAGAACAGAGTGTTCCTCACCCAGAAACTGACATATCTGAAGCAGTAATGTACTTTTACCGATACCGGGTTCACCGCCCAGAAGCACCAGAGATCCCTTTACAAGACCTCCGCCAAGAACACGGTTAAGCTCCCCGACGCCGGTATTATATCTTATATCTGTATCTGCACCGATATCCTCAAGCTCCAGTATTCTTTCCGAAAGATCAGCAATGTTCTGCGAGGAAGAACGTCCTGAAGGTGAAATCATCTCCGGTGTCCCCTCCTCAAAGCTGTTCCACGCACCGCAGGAAGGACATTTTCCATTCCATTTGGAGCTTTCATATCCGCACTGATTACAAGTATATACAATTCTTGATTTAGCCAAATCAGTCCCTCCGATTATCCAAAGAGAGCAGCAACAGTTTCTTCTGTGGCGGGATATTTTCTTCCGCACTCCATAAGACTGTCAGATTTTTCATAGCCTTCAAGAGAAGCACCTGTCATACTTCCGAACTGCTCTACTGTACTGGGATTAATAGTAAAGAAAACCATTTTTTCATTATCGAATCCGAATCTGCCGTTTATGCCGTACTTATCATCTGCTTCGATGAGTTCACCGTTACTGTATAAGAAAATACGGCAGGCGTCATCTGCGGAAATTCCTTCCGAGAATATCAGTTCAGGAGAATCATCTCCATTCATATCAATAAGTTCAAATGCTACTGTTGTACCGGATTCAGCCATAAGTCCGGTTAATTTTTCTTTAAAGGCCGACTTCATGGAAGCAGAAGCCACGTTATCCCATCCTTCTGAGCAATACAAAGCATAATCGACTGTTGTTTCTCCAAAAGTATATTTTCTTCCGACAGAAAGAGAGGGCTGTTCGGTAATGCCGTAAATTTTCTCGTTATACTCCGTAAGAGTCACTTCTTGCTTATCGATTTCATGTCGTATAACTGCACCTTTAGCAGCTGAATCAATATTATTATAATAAGTAAGCTCCGTGTGAAAAGCTCCGGCAGCAATACGTCTAAATTCCCCCATTACAAAACCATCGCCCTGAAATTCATCTTTCATCAGACCTGCCTCGTGATAGAACGTTATATAACCATTATTTCCGGTTTCGCCGACTTCCGTAAGTTTTCCAGAATAATATGTATAGATAGTACATTTCGTTCCAGCGTCTGCTGACGGCGAAATTATAAGCTCTGGTATACCATCAGAATCAAGATCTCTGATATCGAACATCGAACCAGCTATACCGTTACTCTCCTGATAATCAGCAGATTTGCTGAATTCATCAAGCTTTGACATATAGGGTTCCTGCCATTCAAAGGTAATTGTTCTCGGAGAAATGATTTCCTCTGCTTTAATCTCCGATGAAACGACATCTTTTTTATCAGAACAGCCAGAAAAAACAGCCGCAATAACCATCGTGGCTGCTGCAGCATATAATCTTTTCATTTTTATTCCTCCTATACTTTTCAATACATATTGCTCCCCAGACTTCATTTAATTCTTCAAGAAATAATTGGTGGAGCAATATTAATTTTACCACTTTTGTCGATATGTGTCAACATGAATTTAAACAGAAATATATTCTCCGTTACGCAGATATTCTGTGCATATCATCGGTCAGAGCTGCTTCATTAATCTTTGTATTTCTTCTTTAACGGCAAGACCATCAGAAAAAGCTGTGGCTCCTCCTGCTGCGGTTCCGAGTCTGAGTGCATATTTATAATCACCATGAGATATTCCGGCTAAAAATCCGGCTATCATTGAGTCTCCTGATCCAACAGAATTTCTTACAATTCCACTGCATACTCCGCTTCTGTGGATATTATTATTGCTGTCGAGCAGTATAGCACCATCTCCAGCCATTGAAACAAGAACATTCTGTGCCCCCATATCCTTAAGTTTCTGTGCATAACGGATTATTTCATCATCTGTTTCAGGAGCCTTCCCGAAAATATCTGCAAGCTCATGAATATTTGGTTTTATCAAAAAAGGTTTATATTTCAGGACATTAAGCAGAAGCTCCTTTTCCGCGTCTGCAACAACTCTTATTTCTTTATCCGAAAGTGAACGGATGATCCGTTCATATATATCACGCCGAAGCGTTTTCGGAACACTTCCTGCAAGAACTATTGTATCACCATTTTCAAGCTTATTCAATCTGTCGAAAAGCTCCGAGACTGCACTTTCACTGATCTCCGGACCACTTCCGTTAAGCTCTGTTTCTACTTCTGATCTTATTTTGACATTTATTCTTGAATTTCCTGTTTCAAGACGTACAAAATCAGTATCAATTCCTGCTACCCTGAGTCCTTTTTCAATCGCCTCACCAGTAAAACCTGCAACAAATCCAAGTGCCTTCGACTCAACTCCGAGTTCTTTGAGTACTATGGAAATGTTGATTCCCTTGCCGCCGAAATACATCTGCTCAGAACTGAGACGATTTACGCAGCCGGTTTTTATATTATCAATCGTAACAACATAATCAATTGCCGGATTAAATGTAACTGTATAGATCATTCGGATACCTCCTAATATTATTGGTCTCATACTTCTTATTATTCTTCGAATGTTAATTGTTGGAGCAACATCAAATAAAAAAGCAGACTTAAGAATGAATTTCTTAAATCCGCCTTAAAAACTTGTCAGAAAAATAAAAATGTGGTGAGACATGAGGGATTTGAACCCTCGACCCTACGCTTAAAAGGCGTATGCTCTACCGGCTGAGCTAATGTCTCACAACATATAAATTATATCAGATTGATCGAATAATGTCAATACCTTTTTTTCTTTTTTATGTTTTCGGCTTATTTCACAACAACATTTATACTATTTAGTGTATTTTGACGTTTTTAGCATTTTTCTATTGACTTTTTTTAAATTTGTAGTATAATATATCTGGTAGTGTTAATGTGCTTGTAGCTCAGCTGGATAGAGTGACTGGCTACGAACCAGTAGGTCGGGGGTTCGAATCCCTCCAGGCACGCCAT
>JAFXCR010000027.1 GCA_017516465.1 Ruminococcus sp. | reverse complement strand
CGGGTGCAGCGTCACGCTGCCTACCGTATGCGATAATAGACTTCCGCTCCGTACAGAGTCTAAGCGAGCGAGCTTTTACTGACCATGCCGTACAGAGTGAGTGCGTTTACGCACGGAAACGTGAACCGGGTGCAGCGTCACGCTGCCGGGGGGTACCGCTGGTGCCTAAGCTTCCGGAAGTTTTTCAATCATTTTAAGGAGATATTTCTGGATAGTAAGAGCGTCATTGTTGGTTATACCGTCTCCGCCGCCGGAAACATCGGCATATTTCGCTCCCTTTTCCGTTATATGAGAGGAATCACTGCCTTTAATTCCGTACATATCGGGATTTCCTATCGACTGCATTATCAGAATGGCATCAGACAGATTTACATTGCCATCAAGATTTGCATCACCGTAGTCTGGCTCATCAGCCGGCGGAGTTGCAGTTTCCGCTTTGTACACCCTTTCGTACATCATTTCCGCCCACAGCCTTCTCATTTCGTCATAGCCCTCGGACGAAGGATGAACTCCATCACTGCTGAGACCTTCGGGATTCTTACGGAAATACGTTTCAAAATCAGGTCCTTGAACGAGTTTTTCGCCGTATTCCTCATAGAGCATATCGATCATTTCGTTGAAATCGCCGAGATGTCCGGCAACATCAGCATTGGTGGAATACGGAATCTTCGGCAGTACGGGAACCTTCCCAGCCGCAAGAACTGCATCTATCATGTACTTTGTGTTATTGTAGTAGGTTTCTGCACCGGAGCCGTCATTACCCCATGCGTCGTTGGTTCCGTAGGCAATGCTGACGTATTTTCCGCCATAGGCTTCAAGCCAGCGGTCGATGTTCTCCTTGCCGTCATCGGAGCGTATTCCACCGATTCCGCCGTTCTCCTGAATGGGAAAATATCGGCTGTCAAGCTGATTAACATACGTTGCAAAGCCGGTGCCGTAGCAGTTGTGCATTCCTCCGGCAGTAATGGAATCCCCTAAAAACAGCCAGCTGTCCGAAATTCCGCCGGATATATCGTGGACATCAAAATTCACGCTGATATTCGAGCCTGTACCGCCGTCTGTTGACTTCACATTAAGGCGTATCCAGTTGTATCCCTCCATTTCAACGGCATGCTGACGAGAGCTGAGCGTGTTATCGTCCACGGTTACAGCAACTTCCCAGCCGTCCTCCGGATATTCGCCGCCATCAGCCTTGTTCACCTCAATAGTGTAGCTGAAAGGCTCCATGTTCCGTGACTGATACTGACCTATTCCGTCGTAGGAGCTTGTATTGTACCACACCGCCATGACGGATTTACGCTGTTCCTGAGGAACTGCTGAGAGATCGTAGGCAAGATAATTCGGAGCGCTGACGTTCCAGAAGGAAAAATAATGCTCGTCATTGCCCTGCTTTGCGGAGTACGAAGCACCTGCGTTATCGTATGCCGGAGCATTTCTGCTGATGAGAGGATTTGGCTCAATATCGGCATAAGTAGCCATCGAGGCTGAGAAAGTAAGCACTGCTGTCAGCGACGCTGCGGATGAAATTAACCTTTTAAGCTTCCTGTTCATTTAATCAACTTCCTTTTATAATATTTGCAGAAATAATTCAGCGGACATATACCGCATTTCGGGCTTCTTGCACTGCATATATCACGTCCGAACTGAACTGTCTGGTGACAGAAATGAGACGAAATTTCCGGCGGAATCAGCTTTACAAGATCCCTTTCGACCTTTGCAGGCTCCTTGCTTTCGGTAAGTCCAAGACGTCCCGAAATCCTGATGCAGTGCGTATCGGTAACAATTGCCGGCTTTCCGAAAACATCGCCGAGCATGAGATTTGCTGTCTTTCTGCCTATTCCTGACAGCGTGAGAAGCTCCTCCATAGTGGAGGGAACCTCGCCGCCGAAATTCTCAATCAGCTGTGCCGCCATTGTTTTCAGACTGAGTGCCTTTGTCCTGTAAAATCCGCACGGTCGGACATCCTGTTCAAGCTCCTGAAGATCGGCATCTGCGAATGCCTGAAGCGTGGGATATTTCACAAAAAGCGTTTTCGTGACGACATTCACCCTTGCGTCCGTACACTGAGCCGCAAGACGTGCCGCAAACATCAGCTCATAGGGCTTTTCGTAGTCGAGAGTACATCCGATATCGGGATAGAGTCTTTCAAGCTCCTTACACGCAAGAGCTGCAATTTCCTTTTTCGTCAAGCTTCTTCCTCCTTCGCCGTTTTTCTGCGTTCTTCGAGGATTCTGTCGTACACCCTGTACATCTCCTGCACGGTATTTTCAAGAAAATAGTAGTGCTTTATGTAGAATCCAAGCAGAATCATGATGATCGTCACAAGGACAATCAGCATGAGGTTTTCCAGAAACAGCACTGCCGCCATGAATATCGTGAGAATCACGGCGAACATCATCGTAACGAGGAAATGAACAATACGCTCATGCTGCATGAATGCGATTTTGTCTTTATGCTCGCTGAAAATTTCCTCAAGCTCCTCGCGGCTGCTGTAACCGGAAAGCCGTTCATTTATGGATTTCATGTATTTTTTCAGATATTCCGTCATTTTACGCACCTCATCCGTTCTTCCTGTATTTTGCCGCTGTTGTTCCTACAACCTTCTTGAACTGCCTCATAAAATGCTCCTCGTTGTCGTAGCCGCACATCGAAGCAACCTGCGAAATGGTACAGTTCGTCTCGCTGAGAATCTCCTTTGCCTTTTCAATCTTGCCGTTTATCACATCCGTAATGCACGATACACCGAAGATTTCGCTGTAAAGATGCTGGAAGTACGACCTTGACATATTGACGTCAGCCGCCATTGAATCCACATTCCATTTCATCTGTGGATTACGATATATCTTCGATCTAAGCTCAACAAGCTCATTGTAGTGCGGCACTGTGGAGAGCTGCGGACTGTTCCGCTGAACACCGGTTTCCGAGAGCTTCATCAGGAGCGTTTTCAGAAGGCTGTCAAGCATATTCACACGTCGGGAGCTGAGCGAGTAAAATTCCGTTGTAATATTCCTGATAAGTCCGCTGATAAAGTCGCCGTCTGATACTCTCATCGGGTGATTCAGCCGGATATCAAGGGAGCCAACGAAATCACGGGCATTCTGACCGCCGAATTCAATCCAGTCGCAGATAAAAGGCTCAGAATCAGCACGGAATCCGGTAATATATCCATCGCCGCAGAGAACTGACGTTCCTGCCGGATATCCGTCATATCCGTTTCCGAAATCCAGAAGAACCCTACTTTTCGTAAAAATCAGGAAAAAACGATCATTCCCGATGCTCCGGCGGACATCATATCCGCTGTCGAAAACCGAATGGAATCCCACGCTGTAAATGTTCATAAAATCACTTCCTGTCGGCTATGAATCGCCATTCTACGTTCTTCCAGTAATCCCCCGCGTAATCAATTCCTACTCTCGGAGCCGTTCTGAGCTGCGGTCTGAAGCCGTCGTCCTCTATCCTGATTCTGTCGTTTCCACAGAAACTTCCACCATTGAAGGAGCCGTCCACTCCGAGAAATTTCGTCAGCTTTCCGGGACCATTGTGAAGCTCGCCGCACCTGAAAAGCACGCCCTGCGGCTGGTCGATTTCACCGGTTATGACGTTCATCAGCCAATGCACGCCATAGCAGAGATAGACGTAAATTCTGCCGCTTTCGCCGTAGAGAACCTCCGTCCGCTTCGTGCGTCCCTTTGCGGCATGACAGCCCTTGTCCTCCTCGCCGCGATATGCCTCGGTTTCGGTGATGCGTTCACGAAGCTCCGTTCCGTCGTCAAGCGTCCTCACGAGAATCTTTCCAACAAGCTCAGGTGCGACCTCCAGAGCGTCACGGTGAAAGAAGTCGTCAGTAAGAATTTTTGCCATAATTATACCCTCAGTTGTTTTTCAAGCTCAGTATCCGGACGTACAAAAGCTGTTTTGTAGTTTGAGAAAATGACCTTTCCCGGCTTTGCTCCGGAAGGCTTTCTGACGTATCCGGCAAGACAATAATCTACCGGCACGAGATTTGAATCACGTCCCCGACTGTTACAGGCTGCGATAACTGCCGCCTCCTCGATAGTTCTGTCCGGCGGAGTCTGACCGTCCGTCACGATTATGACGTGTGAGCCGGTGATGTTCTGAGTATGAAGCCACAAGTCCGATTTTTCGGCAAATTTCAATGAAAGCTGGTCGTTCTGACAGTTGTTTCGTCCGACAAGAATCGTAAATCCATCGCTCGATTTATATTCAATCGGTGGAAGTGCCTTCGGCGGCTTTGTCTTTCCTCCGGCAGATTTTATATATCCCTGATCACGCAGTTCAAGACGAAGCTGGATGATATCGTTCTCTGAATCTGCTCTTGTAAGAGCGTCAAAAACGCTTTCCAGATACTGTAATTCCTCCTCGCCCTTGGATATCCGGACGGTAAGCATTTCCTCGGCGGTAATGCGTTTTTTATACTCACTGTAATACTTCTGAGCATTCTGCGAGGGCGATTTCTGAGGATCAAGCGGAATTTCCATAACCGGACATCCCTCCTCGTAGAAATTCTCCGCAGAAAACCAAATATCGCCTTTTTTGAGACGATACATATTAGCGGAAAGGAGATCTCCGCAAAGCTTGAAGTAGTCCTTTTCAGCACATTCGGCAAGCTCCTCACGCTGGGCGGAAATTCGGCGTGAAACACGCTCCGTAAGATTCAAAAGAAGCTTGAAAAGGTCGTTGGCACGTTGTTTCGTACGCTGCGAGCTGTCACGCTCGGAGTAGAAATAATCGAGAAGTGCGGACGCAGCCGGCAGTTCCTTGGTGATCATCAATGCTCCGAACTGCGACAGCCGAATAAATGAAAAATCTTTTAACTGACCATCCTTAGTGCCTGCGACAGTGAAGCAGCATTCACCAGAAACCAGCTGGTCACGAGTACGTTTAATTACAAAAAGCAGTCTGCTGAGCTGATCTTCGGATATAAGATTGCTGTCGATGTGCGATCCCCTGCCGGCAAAGAACGTCCACTCACGGGCAAGAATCGGCGATATACCTTCAAAAACACGAATAAGAGCCTTTGAAAGTTCCGCAGGTGAGGCACCACAGATTGCGGAAATCATCTCCTCGTCAGTGGCGGTCATGAAGTTCAGGCGGCTGTCTCTCGGCGGAAGCGAGTACGTCATCCCCGGCAGAACAAGTCGCTCACGGGACATTTCGCCGTCCACACGCTTAATGCTGTCGATAATCCGCCCCTCGTGATTGACGACCACGAGATTGGAGCAGCGTCCCATGATTTCACAGGCAAGCGTAACGGTAACGATGTCGCCAAGCTCGTTGACGCACTCGAAATCAAGATAAAGAATTCGCTCAAGTCCGTCCTGCCTGATTCCGATCAGACGTCCGCTGCCGATGTGCTTTCTAAGCAGCATACAAAACATCGGCGGCACCTGCGGATTATCTATGCTCCTGTCGGTCAGGCAGACACGAGCACTGCTCGCATTTGCCGATATATAGAGCTTTTTCGCACCTTGCTTCGTTCTGATTGTAATTACAATTTCCTCTCGTGAAGGCTGGTAAATCTTGTCCACACGACCTCCGACCAGCGGCTGGAGTTCGGTTTTCACTGCGTATAAAAATGCTCCGTCAAGAGCCATGAAATCATTCCTTTTATTAAAATTTGGTCAGTATTTCCTTAGAGGACTGACCATTATTTGCGGTCAACCCGATATGCAAGAAGCTCAAAATCGGCCATTGTTTCAAGTCTGTCAAGCAACGAAAGTCGTTCCTTCTGGCTTGCCGCTGTCCGGTAATAGTAGGGTGTCATGGAGAAAAGTGACTGTATATCCTCTTGGGATTCAAGCGTGATACGGTAGGAAATCCGCTTTTTTTCTTCCAGACGAAAGCCCTCAAGCTCGTACGGCTTGACCTGATTTTTGTACGGTATATCGTAGATTGCACGCTTCATTTCCCATAGATGATTTTCTGACGGGATCGCCATAATCATCATTCCGTCCGGCGCAAGGATCCGTCGGAATTCCTCTCCGCAATAGGGTGCAAAAAGTGTCACGATCATGCTGCACGAGGAATCCTCAACAGGGATGTGAAAGACGCTTGCAGCGGCATAGGTGATGTTATTTCTGCGTTTTGCTGCCATTTCCACCGCAATTTTTGATATGTCAATTCCGTAGATTTCCGCCGCAATTTCCGACTGTTCCAGCTGACCATATATTGCGGAGGTATAGTATCCCTCTCCGCATCCGGCATCAAGAATCACACCACTCCGGAAGTTCCTCTGCACCATGCCGCAAAGCTCCTCACGAAGGGGCGAGTAGTATCCCTTTTCAAGGAAGCTCCGGCGAGCCTGAAGCATGAGCTTGTTGTCTCCGTGAACAGTCCTGCCAATGTGCTTCGACAGGAGAAGATTCACATAGCCGCTCTTTGAGATATCGAAGCTGTGACGCTCCGGACAAACATAGGTTTTTCCCGAAAATCCGAGCTTTTTCCCACATACGGGACAAATTAGTATATCCATTCAGCCACCTCAGAAATACACGGTCGGGTCAGTCGAATTCTCGGAAATTTCCACATCAACGAGAGGAAATTTCTCCTCAAGAACACGGCGGATTTCAGGCAGAACGAGATTCTCCGTATGGAAGTGTCCGCAGTCGAAAATCGTGAACAATTTGTTGTTCGCCGCAATCCAGACATCGTGTTTTACATCGCCTGTAACGAGTGCGTCACAGCCTTTTGCCATTGCAATATTGGTGAGAGAGCCTCCGGAACCTGAACAAACCGCAATTTTTGAGAGGCATTTATTGCTGTCAGAATTCGTCCTGATGTAACGGCAGCCGAAGATTTCCCGAAGAATTTCCGCAATCTTTTCCGTCGTGATTTTCTCACTCAGCTCAACGATACAGCCAAGAGAGCTTCCGTTTCCAAGCTCCTCAAGAACCTGCGGAGTTCCTGAAATGCCGACCTTTTCTGCGATTTTCCGTGCAATCACGCTGTTCGTGCCGCCATCAGCGATATCGAGGTTTGTGTGGATGCACAAAGCCGAAATGTCGTTCCGGACGAGATGATAGACCGGATTATCTGGCTGAATACTCCTCAGCGGCTCGAAAATCACGGGATGATGCGAAATTATCATATCCGCACCCTTTCGCTGAGCCTCGAAAACGACATCGTTCGTTATGTCCAGAGAAAGCAGAATCCTCCGGCAGTGAGCATTCACCGAGCATACAAGCCAGCCGGAATTGTCCCATTTTTCCTGAAGGGACAGCGGATATTTCTCGTTTATGAAGTCATAAACTGCCCTCTGGGATTCGCCGCAGATTCCCTCTGCGACACGAAGGCTCAGGGAACTGTAATGCTGGTATTCCTCAGTTTTTCCCGATTTACCAAGCGATGCGGCAATCCTTCCGAGACGTTCAGATTCCTTCTGACGGAATTTTCTTCCTGCCTCATCGTCGTCAGCGAAGAAGCCTGCGATAGCCTCATACTCAGTCAGAAGGCGGTGATTTTCATACTCCGGAACTGCACAAATCACGGTATATAGCTTATCTCCGACCTCAACGCCCTTTTCCTCCACAATCCCGAAATTATTCTCATACAGCATTTTTCGCAGAAGCTCCGGCTTGCTCATCGGCTGGAGAATCAGCCTGATATCATCGCTGCAAATTCCTGCATTAAGGATAATTTCAGCGATAGTCTCGCCGCCCATTCCGGCAATCACGATATCGGTTACTCCCTCAAGATCAACATTTTCAAGCCCGTCCGAGAGAACAAGCTCCACTTTGTCGGAAATTCCGTGCTTTTCGACAGTTTTCCGAGCCGATTCAAGCGGTCCCTCGTTGATATCGGAGGCAATTACTCTGCTGCATTTCCCTGAATTTATCAGCTCTGCGGCAAGATGAGCATGATCCGTTCCGACATCAACGGCAATACCACGACCGGAAACGAAATCCGCACATATTTTTAATCTATTATCAAGCATTTATGCACCTCTTATCAAAAATAACAGCGTGCCGCAGAATTTACAGCACGCCGGTTTCCATTACTTAGAAGCAAAATAAGCGTTAAGCTTCTCGACAAGAGCATCTGCGTCTGTTCCGTGAACGGCGCACGCTTCTTCGATTGATTCTCCTCTTGACGCGGGGCATCCGAGACAGTGCATTCCTATTTCAAGGAAAAAGGGTGCAACCTCAAAGTCTGCGTCAAGAACATCACCGATAATTGTTTCTTTTGTTACCTGCATTATATTTCATCCTTTCGATTGTTTGGTACAGCGAATAAGCTGTCCCTGTGAGATCCTGCCGAAAATCTGACATAAACTCACAGATACAGCGTAATCGGGCAAAAGGGTTTATAGTACAGTCGGAATAAATCCGACTGTACCTTAACGACATCAATTAAGCCTCGTTCATTTTTGCGAAGCACTCGCTGCAGTAAACAGCTCTGCCTTCCTTGGGTTCAAAGGGAACCTTAGCGTCGCCGCCGCATGATGCACATACAGCAGTATACATAACTCTTTCAGTTCTGCCAGCATTTTTTCTTGCGTCACGGCATGACTTGCATCTCTGTGGCTCGTTTACAAAACCCTTTTCAGCGTAAAATTCCTGCTCACCTGCAGAAAAAATAAACTCATTTCCACATTCTTTGCAGACTAATGTCTTGTCTTCGTACATTTGGATATACCTCTCTTAGTTAATTTTTGACCACGGTTGGACTCACACCAGCACCCTTGAATATCAATGCTCTTTTTAAGCTACACGGTCGTATATTCCGGAGGAGTGAACTCCTCCGGATCTGGAGGCTTAAGTCTGCCGATCCGAACCAGAATCGGTCAGACTCGAATATGAAAAAAACTACAATTTCATGTCACACAAAGTCTTTACCGGACCATACGTCATACCTTATGCGGTATATAGCTTATTCCTCGGGATTCTTGGCTGCTTCTTCTTCAGCAGCCTTAAGGAGAGCTTCCATATCAAAGCCGAAGTTATTCTTCTTGGGAGCTGCATTCTGCTTTGGTGCAGGTGCCGGTGCAGGGGCAGATGAATGTGCAGGAGCCGCCGGCTTGCTGTTGTTATTATAAGCAGGATTCTTGCTTGCATACGATCCGGCAGAGCCAATGCTTGCGAAGGGATCATACTTATCGCCATTTTTAGCGTCAGATGATGCCGACGGAGCTTCCTTGCCGATATCGGAGAGTGATGCCTTAGGAGCTTCAGAAGCCTTAAAATCTGCCTTTGGAGCCTCAGCCTTCTGGATTCCCTCAGCACTGCTGATTGACTTCTTAGCGTCACCGATAATAAGCTGAGCTTCGCTCATGCGGTCAGTTGCCTGACTTGTAAGTCGGTTAAGAACTGAAGATATATCGTTGAATTTAGTATTAACGCTTTCGATTTCCTTAAGGAGAATAGCTCTTACTGATGAGGACATCTCATTCACCTTATCTGCATGCTTGTTAGCGTTTTCAACTGTGGACTTAGCCTGATCATTAGCTTCATTGATGCAGGCTTCAGCAGTAACGTTAGCCTCGCTGATTGTCTTTTCAGCCTTGGCATTTGCCTCACTGAGAATAGCCTCAGCCTTTTCAGTTGCTTCTGATACAGTCTTTTCTGCGTCAGCCTTAGCCTGAGTTTTCAGCATATTTACAGTCTTCTGAGCCTCAGCAAAGATAAGTCCCATCTGAGCAGTAGGATCGTTTGCAGCTTCCTTGAGTGATATAATTTCGCCATTGAGCTTAGCGATTTCATCGTCCTTAGACTTGAGCTGAGCCGCTGCATTTTCCTTATCCTTGGTAATCTGATCGATTGTATTATCTCTCTCAGCGATTTCCTTGGATTTATTTCCGAGTTCGCTTGTAAGTCTTGCGATTTCCTGCTTAACCTTAGCGATTTCTGCGTTATTTGCTGCCTGTTCAGCAGGTGCAGGAGCTGCTGCCTTAGCCTGAGCTTCCTTAAGCTGAGCGTTGAGTCTGTCGATTTCCTTTTTAGCTGCTTCAAGAGCTGCAACAGCCTGAGCATTCTGAGCGTTCTGCTGAGGAGCTGCCTGAGGAGCTGCTGCCTTAGCCTGAGCTTCCTTAAGCTGAGCATTGAGCTTGTCAATTTCCTTTTTAGCTGCTTCAAGAGCTGCTGCTGTCTGAGCATTTGACTGAGCTGCTGCTGCTGCTGCGCCAGGGCCGCCTGCCTTGAGCTGCTCTATAATTTTAAGATCAGTGTCATGCTGCTTCTGAAGATCTTCAACTTCCTTCTTAGCTGCTCTGAGAGCGTTGTTTGAAGCATTGAGCTTTTCCTGAAGGTTATCGATCTGATTACGGTACTTGATTATTTCCTGCTGATCGACAGGCGTAGCAGGTGTGCCTTTTTTGATCTCGCCCTCAAGGGAAACGATCTTAGAATTAAGCTCGTCTATGTAAGTCATTACGTCTTCCTTAACATAGCCCTTCTGACCGATTTTAGTTTCTCTGAGTATTGATGGTTCTGCCATTTGTAAAACTCCATTTCCCCTCGGATGAACGAGGTTAAAAATTTCAAGGAAATAAAATGCCTTTGAAATATTATAACACATCCCGATGAGAATTTCAATTACTAATATGTAGAATTTTGGACGTGATTTTAGTGCATTTGATATAAAAAAAAGAGCTTTCCGCAAGACGAATTGTGCCGGAGTATAAGAAAAGCGGCTTCCCTGAAAGAGAAACCGCTTGAATTTTCATATCAGTTGCCCAGCATTTTGAAGATATCGTCAAGGTCATAATCCTGACTCGAAGCTGACGGCTTGGAAGTACTTCCACCAAGACCAAGTCCGTCGATGAGAGGATTGTCGATCTGAATGATTTCCTCTTCAACAGAAGGAGATTCAGCTGCTTCGCCTGCACCATCTTCCTCATCGAAGCCGGCAGCGATAACAGTGATAGTCATTTCATCCTGCATATCTTCCTTGAAAGCTGTACCGAAGATGAACTCAACACCTTCAGCTGCTGTATCAGTGATCATCTTTGTAGCAGCGTCAACATCGGAGGAGAGAATATCCTCAGACATAGCGATATTGATAAGAAGTCTCTTGGCACCGGAGATAGATGTTTCGAGGAGAGGGCTGGAGATTACTGCATTTGCAGCGTCTCTTGCCTTGTCCTTGCCGGAGCCGTGACCGATAGCCATGTGAGCGTAGCCTGCACCCTTCATGATTGTGGATACATCGGCAAAATCGAGGTTTATGTAGCCTTCCTCAACGATGAGGTCGGAAATGCTCTTTACACCTGTCTTGAGGACGTCATCTGAAAGAGCGAAGGACTGCATCATTGTGAGGGGCTTGTCCAGACCAACGAGGAGACGCTCGTTAGGGATAACAATAAGAGAATCAACGTATTTTTTAAGTTCAGCGATACCCTTTTCTGCCTGAGCCATTTTCTGTTCTCTTTCAAAGTGGAAGGGCTTTGTAACTACTGCAACAGTAAGGATATCCATTTCCTTAGCGATTCTTGCAACAACAGGAGCCGCACCGGTACCCGTACCGCCGCCCATTCCGGCAGTGATAAAGATCATATCAGCACCCTTGAGGTGTGATTCAATTTCGTCACGGTTTTCCTCTGCACTTCTCTGACCGATTTCAGGCTTGTTGCCTGCACCTCTGCCCTTTGTCAGCTTTGCACCGATCGGAATTCTTGTAGTAGCCTTTGACTTGTTAAGAGCCTTGGCGTCTGTGTTGACTGCGATATATTCGATATTACTTACTCCTGAATCTACCATGCAGTTTACGGCATTTCCGCCGCCGCCGCCGACACCGATGACCTTTATATTTACATCGGGTTCAAGAGCTTCTTCGTAATTGAAATCAGACATTGTATACTCCTCCTACATATTTTATCCTGTATATTTAAACAGACATGATAATACACTATAAATACACATATTATTTTAGCACAATATCGTCCCTTTTGCAAGGTATTATTTAATTTTTTCAAATTTCAGCACATTTTACAATCACAAAGAGCAATTTTAGTTTATTTTGTACAGATCTTCAGACTAATACAGCACCGTATCATCCGTATACTGATCTCCTGCAGCGTCATTCTGACTGTAATCATCACCGTACTGCTCCTGAGGAATTTCAGTTCCTGACTGTCCGCTGTAATTTCCGAACTCATCAAAAAGTGCTTCCTGATCGGGATTTACTTCTCCCGTAACGTTTCCGGCGATTTCTCCGAGCTGATCCTCCGTGCCGCTGTCTCCGGAATTTCCCACCGGCTTGTCACTAATTCTGAAGCTGCACTGATTAGTTCCAATCATCGTAAGATAGCCCTTTTTGCCCCTGATTGATTCCTCCTGCATAACGCTTTCGGCAAGGCTAAGCTTGTACTCGACATCCGTCCAGCCACCCATCCGGAATACCATTCCGTTCTTATAGTTGACCGTGATAGCAAACTCATTTGTCATATCAACCGACGTTATATCGACATCGCCTTTTGTAGCCAGACATGAAACAAGCTCGCTGAACGCCTCGTTCTTGTGGTCATTTTCCGTATCAAGCATCTTTCCGGCTGTCACAACTGACGGTTCATAGCCGTATATCGACGGGAGTCCGCTTACTGCCTCTGCCGACGGAGAGCTGTTTGCCGCAAGAATCTTTCCCTTCTTGCTCACCAGAAGAACACCGTTCTCATGAAAGACATTATATGCCGGAATACAGCGTGTTACCTTGATTTCAACCGATGACGGGAACTTCTTTGTCACCTTTGCCGTTTCAACGTAAAGCAGCTTGTCCAGAATCTGCTTTTCGCTCTTTTCCGTTTCAAGTCTCAGGAGATTATCGCCTTTGTTTATTCCTGCCGCCGCAACGATTTCCTCGGCAGAGTACATATCCGACTCTCCTGAGACTCTTATCTCATTCAGATTGAATAAAAATGTATAACAGAATGTTATTCCGACCGTCAGTACAATGAGTGCAACTGCCAGCCCGTAGAGGTTCATCCAGCGTCCGCGTCGTCTTGTACGCTTGCGGCTGTTGTTCCTCTTAACGCTTGTTTTCTCAACGTCCTTCATATTATCTCCATTCGTCATCAGACGCGGACGATATCTCCGCCCAGTCCCCTGATGACCTCCTCTATTTTTTCGTAGCCCCTGTCGATGTGGGATATCCGGCTTATCTCCGAGGTTCCCTCAGCCGAGAGTGCCGCTGCTACCATTGCTGCTCCGCCCCGAAGGTCGGTAGCCTCGACCGAAGCTCCGCAGAGCGACGGCACACCCTTTATTATCGCTGCCTTTCCGAGAACCTGTATATCCGCCCCCATTTTCACAAAGGCGTCCGTGTGACGATACCGGCAGTGGAAGATGTTCTCCTCGAACACGCTTGTTCCCTCAGCCGTTATCAGTGCCGCCATCAGAACTGCCTGAGCGTCCGTGGGAAATCCCGGATGCGGCATTGTCCTTATCCTTTCCCTGACCGCCCTGAGCCGTGAACCGTTCCTCAGGTAGATTCTGTCGCCCCGTGTATAGATACTGCATCCCGTCTGCTCCAGAACAGACAGGAACGGCTCCATTTCAGCGGTACAGGCGTCTGTAAGTATAATTTCGCCCCTTGTGGCTGCCGTCATCGAAAGATACGTCGCACCGGCGATTCTGTCCGCCATGATACGGTATTCACAGCCATGGAGCCTCTTTCTGCCCCTTATGACAATACGGCTTTCTCCGTCGCCCGATATATCGGCTCCGCAGGCTCTCAGAAATCCACACAGATCGCAGATTTCCGGTTCTCTTGCCGCATTGTTTATGATAGTCTCGCCGTCAGCGGTCACTGCACAAAGGATGATATTCTCCGTTGCTCCGACCGACGGAAACGACAGTGAAATCCTTGCTCCCCTTGCACTTCCGGACGGAATTCTGCACACGATTTTTCCGCCGTTTTCCTTGATATCCACACCCATTTTCCGCAGTGCGGCAAGGTGCATATCAATCGGGCGTGGACCAAGCTCACACCCTCCGGGGATACTCACGGTACATTCGCCGGAACTTCCGACCATTGCACCCATGAATATTATCGACGACCGCATTTCACGCATGAGAGCTTCGGAAATAACCGTTCCGCTTATTACCGAGGAATCAATCGTGACCGTATTCCCCGAAAAATTGCATCTGCATCCCACGCAGTTCAGGATTCTTGCGGCAGAATACACATCGGTAAGCCTCGGACAGTTCTTAAGAGTACATTCTCCCCTGCAAAGCAGTGAAGCCGCCATTATCGGCAGTGAGCTGTTCTTGCTCCCCTGAAGCGAAAGCTCGCCCCTGAGCCGTCTGCCGCCGTTTATTATCAGTTTCTGCATTATACCACCTCACAGCAATTTTTTTTATATTATGCTGTGAGGGGATTGTTTGTTACTTTGCGTTCTTCTTTGCGAGGAGCTTCTCCACAACGGCAAGAATACGCTCGTTTGTATCCTTAAGGTGGAGCTTTGCCGCACATTCGGACATAATTTCCACCGTATCAGGCGATTCATAAAGCCTTTTCAGCTCGGATACCATCTTTTCATTGGTGACATCCTTCTGCTCCATTACAACAGCGGCTCCTGCCCTGCCGAGAACCATTGCGTTGTGGTACTGGTGATTTCCTGCAACAATCGGCGAAGGAATGAGGATTGAAGCCTTTCCTGCCGCCTGAAGCTCTGCAAGTGTGGACGCTCCTGAACGGCATATCACGAGATCTGCCGCCGCAAGACATACATCCATGTCATCTATGTACTCGGTTATCCTCAGATGATTACTTTTCAGCGGAATTCCAGCCGCCTTCATCGCCTGCGGAAAGGTATCCTTACCCATGCCGCCGTAGCCGTGAATGTGGTTGATTTCAAGTCCCTCGCCGGTATGCCACTTCACGACCTCTGTCATGGTATCGTTTATGCAGCCTGCACCGAGACTTCCGCCGAACGAAAGAATCGTGAAGCTGTCGTCAAAGCCGAGCTTCCTTCTTGCCTCAGCCTTGCTCATCGTATTGATATTGCTTCTCACGGGAAGTCCCGTAACGCTGTACTCGAACTTGCTTTTGTCCATGAAATCAAGTGCTTCCTTGACCGTCAGCATAACATAGTCAACCTCCTTGGAGAGAAGCCTGTTCGTCACGCCGGGATATGCGTTCTGCTCATGGATAGCAGTGGGAATTCCCATTTTAGCCGCCTTGCGTATAACAGGACCGGCAGCATATCCGCCCGTACCTATGGCGATATCAGGCGAAAAACCGCTGATTATCTCCTTTGCCCTCTTTCCGGAGGTCGCAAGGTACGCAAGAGCCTTTGCGTTTCTGCCGACGTTCTCCAGCGAAATCCTTCTCTGAAAGCCGGCAACCTTTATTGTTTCGAGCCTGTATCCTGCCTTCGGGACAAGCTTTGATTCCATGCCATTGGGAGTTCCCGCAAAAAGGAACTCTGCGTCCGGATATTTCGTCTTTATGATATCTGCAATGGCAAGACCGGGATTGATATGTCCTCCGGTGCCTCCGCAGGAAATAAGTACCTTCATAGTATCACCTTTCTCTGTTCACGCTCCGGTTTATGCCGGATTTCTTCCGCTTTCCGGAGACTTCTTCTGCTTCGGAGCGGATTTTTTCTTTTTCGTTTTATTTTCATCGGGATAATACCTCTGCTGCGAGATATTCAGCATGATGCCCATTTCGGCAAGCTGCATTATCAGAGCCGTTCCGCCGTAGCTGAAAAACGGCAGACTGATTCCCGTATTCGGTATGAGATTGCTTACAACCGCCAGATTCAGAACTGTCTGGATTCCTATCTGCGTTGTAATTCCGACTGCAATGAGCATTCCGAAGCGGTCCTTGCAGCGGACGGCTATTGAAAATCCCTCAATAACAAGCAGGAAGAACACAAGAATTATCGCAAGTGCTCCGACAAAGCCGAGTTCCTCGCAGACGATAGGGAATACAAAGTCGTTTTTTGTTTCAGGGAGGTAGAGATATTTCTGTCGTGAATTTCCAAGTCCAAGACCGAAAAGTCCGCCGGAGCCTATTGCGATAATGGAGTTTGCAGTCTGCCATGTATCGTTGAGGACGTCCGCAAAGGGATTCTGCCACGATTTTATTCTTACCGCAACGTAGCTTCCCGGAGTATTCGCCTGAACCACGATGATTACAATTGCTATCGCCAGAACGGACGCTCCGAGTATAATGAACTGTTTTCTGTTCGCACCGCCGCAGAGTATCATCGCAACGGAGATTGTTGCAACAAGTATGATACCGGACAGATGCGGCTCCCTAAGCAGAAGGAAGGCATATACACCCATGAGACCGGCATATTTGAGGATTCCTACGCGGAAATCGTTCATTTTCTTTCCGTCACGCTCCATGCTGTACGCAAAGAAGATGATTATAGCAAGCTTTGCAACCTCGGATGGCTGGAAGCTCAGTGAAGCTCCGAGTGAAAGCCATCTTTTCGCACCCATGGTACCACCCTCGTCGCTTCCGATGAACAGCACGACTACAAGCAGTATAGCACCGAGAACATAGAGAAGTCCGGCGATATTGAATTTCTTGAGTACCGGCAGCTTGATATTCTTCAGATTGTGGTAGTCCATTTTCATGAAGAAGAACAATGCGACAAGACCGATAGCCGCATTCTTGACCTGATTCTTCGCATAGAAAAGACCGTCTCCGTCATGCTCGCTGTAAGCCCACGCATAGCTGGCAGAGGACATCATTACGATTCCGACTACAAGCAGTATCATAACGTAGGCAAAGAATGAAAGGCTGAGATCGCTGTTTCTGCCTTCGCCTGTAAAGGTTTTCCAAAGCTGCTGAAAGGTCGTTTGTTTCTTTTTTCTGCCTGACGCCATTGAGCATCTCCTTTCCCACGTTTATTACAGTAAGGTTATTATTCCCAGAACTCCGAAAATAATGCCTGTAAGAGTGAAGGTTATCACGATTTTGTATTCGCTGAAGCCGCTCATTTCAAAATGGTGATGAATAGGCGTCATCTTAAAGATACGCTTGCCTTCGCCCGTCTTTTTCTTTGTGTATTTGAAGTACGATACCTGAATCACTACTGAAAGTGCCTCGATGATATACACGAGTGCAACAAGGAAGAGAAGCAGGTGCTTGTGGAGAACAAGACCGGTGCCGGTAACTGCTGCTCCGAGGAACATCGAGCCTGTATCGCCCATGAAGCACTTAGCCGGATTGAGATTCCAGATAAGGAAGCCGAGACATCCTCCGGCAAGAGCCATTGTAAAGAGAGAAAGCTCTGATTCCTTGAGGATAGAACAGCATACAGTGAACACCAGCATTACCGCAAATGTAACTGAACCGCACAAACCGTCAACGCCGTCAGTAAGGTTCACGGCGTTTGTGAGGTAAATAATCACGGGAATCATGATGATATAGTAGAAGATTCCGAGTGAGGGCGACTCCCAGAAGCCGAGATCAAGCCTTGTTGAGCCGTCACCAAATTTACTGAGTGCAAAGAGAAAGCCAACGGAAAACAGCGTCTGGAGAACTATCTTCTGCTTTGCACTGAGACCGTCGTTATGCTTTCTTGCAACCTTTGTGAAGTCGTCAATGAAGCCGATGAGTCCGAAAAGCACGGCGAATACAACAACGCTGAGCATCCGGAAGAAAGAGTGCTGAACCTCCTGCGAGGTAACGTCAATGCCGCCCCTGAGCCTGTATATCCAGTAGCCTATCATCGAAACGGCAACCGATGCAATTATGAACATGAAGCCGCCCATGGTGGGAGTTCCCTGCTTGCTTGCGTGCCACTGAGGACCGTCCTCTGTTTTTATCGGCTGTCCGAATTTTATACGCCTGAGAAAGGGTACAAGGAATATTCCCGATACTCCGGCAACAACGAATGACAGCAGCGTGACTGAAAGATTTATAATCCAGTAAGACATTTATCTGATTCCTTCCTTATTTCTGATTACGCAGGAGTTCAAGTCCCTCACGGACTATCTCACGTTCATCGAAGTGAATTTTTTCCATTCCGGCAAGAACCTGATAATCCTCGTGTCCCTTGCCTGCAAGAACTATTATATCATCTTTTTCAGCAATTTTCAAGGCATGGAAGATAGCTTTTCTTCTGTCGGTCACGGTATCGTACGGGATATCGCAGCCGTCAAGCCCCTTTATGATATCGCTGATGATAGCTTCGGGGTCCTCATTGCGTGGATTATCGGAGGTAATTACAAGTCTGTCAGCATATTTTGCCGCAGCCGCAGCCATTTTCGGACGCTTAGCCGCGTCACGGTTTCCGCCGCAGCCGAAAAGGCAGATAAGCCTGTTTTTCGTGTATTCCCTGACGCTCCGGAGAACATTCTCAACGGCGTCTGGAGTATGTGCGTAGTCGCAGATAACGGTGAAATCAGTATCAGTGGGAATAACCTCGCATCTTCCCTTGACTCCGGTGCAGGATTCAGCGGCAGAGATGATATCGCTGATGTCAAGACCTGCCTTAAGGCATACAGCCATAGCGGCGGTAAGGTTTGATACGTTGAAGGCTCCCGGAATCCGTGATTTTACAAGGTACGACTTTTGACCGTCACAGAACCAGAAGCCGGAGCCTCCTGCCTGTATCCTGATTCCGTCCGCATAGAAGTCCTCTGCCGACTTCACGCTGAATTTCAGCTTGTCGCAGGAAATCTCGTCATAGAGACGTCTGCCGTATTCATCGTCAGCGTTGATAATCGCTGTATCGCATATATCAAAGAGCATTTTCTTTGCCTGATAGTAGCTTTCCATGTTCTTGTGATAGTCAAGGTGATCCTGCGTGAGATTCGTGAAAACTGCTATATCAAAGTGAGAGCTTCCGATTCTGTTCTGCACGAGACCGAAGGAGCTTACCTCCATAACTACATACTCGCAGTTCTCGTCAGCCATGCGGCGGAGCAGAGCCATAAAGTCGTATGCAAGCGGTGTAGTATTCTCGGTGTGAAGAACCTCATCGCCTATCTCGTTGCAGATTGTTCCGACAAGACCTGTCTTGTGACCGTTCGCCATGAGGATATACTTGATAACGCTTGTAATGGTAGTTTTTCCATTTGTGCCGGTAACTCCTATCATTTTCAGCTGACGTTCAGGATGCCCGAACCACGCAGAACAGAGCTTTCCATAAAGACTGCGGGAATTTTCCGTAATAATCTGTCTGTCGCCGAGACCGAGGTCACGCTCGCAGACAACGGCTGCCGCACCCTTTTCAAGCATTTCAGCGGCGGCGTTGTGACCATCGAAGCTTCCGCCCTTCACGCAGACGAAGAGAGACCCATCCGTCACCTTTCTTGTATCGTCCGTCAGAGAGGATATTTCGATATCTCCGATATTAGTCTGAGCATTATTTTCAAGCAGATCACAAAGCTTCATGCAGATCCTCCTTTTTACTTTATTTTTGAGCAATATATCAGTCTCCGCTTTCGTAGACAGTAAATTCAAGCTCGATAGCCGTTCCGACCTTTACCCTTGTTCCGGGTGGGAGTGACTGACTGCTCACGACAGCCTCAGAGCGCATTGCTCCTCTTGCGACGTAATTAAGCTCGCAGTATGTAAGCTGTTCGTTAGCCCAGTCGAGATATCCGCCCACAACATCGGGAACGGTCGTGTAGTCAGCGGTATGTCCCTGTTCTGTGTAGAGGTATACACAGCCATCCTTTGCGACAGCAGATCCCGTCTGCGGAGACTGTGCCACAACCTCGATTCCGTTGCCGATTACCTCGTATCTCATGCCAAGACCTTCAAGAGTCTTTTTGGCGTCATCGAGCGAGCCTTCAAGCAGCGGAATCTTGACGTCAAGATTCTTTATTTCCTCGTCGGAATATTCAGGGCTTATTCCAAGATACGGAAGAACATCTGTGAGGATATCTCTTGCCGTAGGAACAGCAACGACGCTTCCGTAATACTGGTTGTTTGTCTTGTCGGGCATATCTGCCATTACAAGCAGTATTATTTCAGGATCATCAGCAGGGGTGAAGCATACATACGATGCCGCATACTCCTGAATCTCCTTGTTTTCGCCCTCCTCGGTGATTTCCTCGTCCTGACTGGTAACACTGAGTCGCTGGGCAGTACCGGATTTTCCGCCGATTGCATAACCCTTGATTGAAACGTTTCCGCCGTTGTTGTCCTCAACAACATGGAAAAGAGCGTCTCTCATCTTGGCTGAGGTTTCCTCGGATACAACCTGACGGCGGACTGTTCTTTCATTCTGAAGAACTGTATTTCCGTCCTCGTCAACGATTTTGTCAACAACGTATGGCTGGAGCAGATATCCCCCGTTAATTGCGGCACAATATGCCGTTATCATTTCAATTGGGGTAACAGTTTCGCCCTGTCCGAATGAATGTACCGCCAGATCGACATGAGTCATCTTTTCTTCTTCGATTACAACGCCCTTGCTTTCCGCCGGAAGGTCAATTCCCGTTTTCTGGTTCAGACCGAATGCGTCAAGGTAGTATGAGAATTTATGTATGCCGAGACGTCTGCCTATTTCCATAAAGGCAGGGTTGCACGATTTCGTCAGAGCCACCTGATACGGGATAGTTCCGTGACCGGCAGTATCGTGACAGTGAATAGGGGCAGCATGACCTTCAAGTTCCACATATCCCTTACAGTAGAACTTATCATTTTCAAGGATGAGATTTTCCTCGAAGCCTGCTGCACTTGTAATTACCTTGAATACAGAGCCCGGCTCGTATACCTCAGTGATATTCTTGTTTTTCCACTGAGCCTCACGCTCTGCGGCAAGAAGCATATTCGACTTTGTCTCATCCTTTTCCCTCTTGATTTCTGCCTCCTTTGCCTCGTCTATCTTGTAGGGATTGTTGAGATCAAAGTTTGGATACTGAGCCATTCCGTAGACTTCGCCGGTCTTGGCATTCATGAGAATTGCACATCCCCTGTTTTTAACCTTGTGTTCCTCGACCATTTCCTGAAGATGCTGTTCAAGGATATACTGAATCTTCATATCTATTGTAAGATATATATCATCGCCGTTTTTGGCGTCATAAGTCTTTGAATATCTGTACGGAAGCTCGTTTCCGTTTGAATCCTTTGCCGAGATTGTCCTGCCGTCTATGCCGGAAAGGTATTCATCGTAGTAGGATTCAATTCCGTAGATACCGTTTCCGTCTGCAGTTGTGAAGCCGATTACAGAAGCCGCAAGCTCCGACTGCGGATAGTATCTCTTTGTATCCTCCTCAACGGCAAGTGAAATCATTCCGTACTGGTTGAAGAAGCCGAGAACCTCGTCGGCAACAGGCTTTTCCACCTGATCCTGAAGCACGCTGTACTGTGTATCCTCCTCCATAGCCTTTCTAATCTTATCCGGCTCTATTACAAGCTTTTCAGCAACAAAGGCAACCATCTGCTCGGTAAATGCGTAGGAGGATTCCGGCAGAGCATTCTTTTCAACACCGTTTTCGTCGTATTCCGGCTTGTAGTCGCCGTTTTTCTTGTCCTTGTTCCGCTTGTCGATACGCTTCTGAAGCTCCTCAAGCTCTGTCTTGAACATTGACGGATCAAGATACACTTTGTATACGGTTGCACTCTTTGCGAGAGCATTTCCGCCGGAGTCGAAGATAGTTCCTCTGTGGGCGGATATTGTAATCGAGCCGAAGTGCTGACTGTTTGCCATTGCCTGATATTTCTTGTTGTTCAAAACTGATATCTTGAAGAAGTTTGCGGCAACAAGAGCGAACAGGACGAAGAACACTGCCGTCATGACGACCTTTGTCCTGAATCTCATTGAAAACGAGGGATTGTAATTTGCCATAAAAGCCTCCTGACCTGCTTGTATTGCTCCACCAATTAAACTTTGCCGGAACAGAAAAAAATTTTCTTTGTGCCGGATATCTGACGGCAGGGTTTAGTTGGTGGAGCAGTAAATTGGCATAAAT
Organism: Ruminococcus sp.; assembly: GCA_017516465.1. Lineage (GTDB taxonomy): Bacteria > Bacillota > Clostridia > Oscillospirales > Ruminococcaceae > Ruminococcus. The sequence goes on along the minus strand of JAFXCR010000027.1, from coordinate 14,166 downwards.
AGAATAAGGCAGGGTAAGAAAATCTGCCCCGCCTCTGAACATCTTCAGACGTCCTTTTTTCATCTGATACGACGAAGGATCCTGTCGCTGTCCAAGCACAGAACCGCCTTTCCCGGATTTTTATGGATCCGGGAAGGTGATTCCTTATCCGACCACTCGCTGTATCTCCGTGTCCTACATATAACTACGGCACTTCTGCCGATAGCGTCATTAATAAATTACGGGCAGTGTATGACAGCTCACTGCAAGATCCGCCTTAGACCTTGTACCTTGCCGCCCTTATTATTTATATTTGTACTACCCTTTGAAATATTCCGCACACTTGTCAAAAAAATCCCCGACTTTATCGAAAAAGGATTTTTTCTGCTCCGGAATAATCACCACGTCACCTGTCTGTATCTTAATGAATTCGATCTGCGAAGGATCTATCTTCTGCATACCGAGAACATTTTCTGCATATTCTTCGACGTTTTTCACAGACATTTTGCTTTCAAGCTCAGACTGCAGTCTGGCATTTTCGGCTTCTGCAAGCTCCAGCTTGTCATTGTAGGAAGTCACCTTGTTGTACATGGAGCTTCTTCTGTCAAGGGAGTAGATAACCGAGCCGAGCAGTCCCGCAGCGAGTAAGGATATTACGATAATCCTGAAAACCGAGCCTTTTCTTGCCTCAGTACGTCTGTATCTGACAACGGGTTTTTCTTCTTTTTCCGATTCCGTTTCAGAGTCCGGCGGTTCCGGTACAGACGCTTCACTGCCGGATACATGGGGAGTATCAGAAAAGACGTAGCTGAAATCGTCGTCGATGTCGTTAAACAGGAAGGCGAAATTATCAGCCATCAGCTTCCGCACTCCTTTCTATAACTCTGAGCTTTGCGCTTCTGCTTCTGTTGTTGTTTTCCAGTTCTTTTTCATTTGCCTCAATGGGCTTTCTGTTCACAAGAGTTCCCTGCGGCTTGCGTCCGCATACGCACTGGGGAAAATCCGGAGGACATATACAGCCCTTGCACCATCCTGCGAATCTCTGCTTGACGAGTCTGTCCTCAAGCGAGTGGAAGGTTATAACTGCAAGTCTGCCTCCTGCTTTCAGGCTTTTGAAAGCACTGTCGAGTCCCTGCGAGAGATGCTCGAACTCACCGTTTACGGCGATTCTTATTGCCTGAAAGGTTTTTTTGCATGGGTTTTTTTCACGTCTTGCCTTCTGAGGAACACTGAGTCTTATCAGATCTGCGAGCTGCGATGTTGTCTCAACTGGTCTGACAGCACGTTCTTTCACGATATTAGCTGCAATACGGCGTGAGAATTTCTCCTCACCGTACTCAAAGATAATCCTTGCCAGCTCCTGCTCGGAGTATGTATTTACGATATCCGCAGCACTGATCCCCTCCTTGCTCATACGCATATCAAGGGGAGCGTCAAGGTGATAGGAGAAGCCTCTGCTTCCCTCGTCGAGCTGATAGGACGACACGCCGAGATCCATAAGTATACCGTCTACGGCAGCGATTCCGAGTTCGTCAAGCACCTCACGCAGCTGAGAGTAATTACTGTGAATGACCTGAGCGTTGCAAAAGCCAGCCAGCCTTTTTGAAGCGGCGGCGACTGCGTCAGGATCACGGTCAAGTGATATAAGCCTTCCCTTTTCGCTGAGACGGGACGCTATGAGGAACGAGTGACCGCCGCCACCGGCAGTACCGTCGATGTAGATTCCATCCGGCTTGATATCAAGCCCCTCCATGCACTCCTGTGCCAGCACGGGAACATGGGTAAATTCCATTTTTCCTTACTCCTTTTATCCGGGCCTGCAATCTCTAAGCACACCGTTTTTTCACGGGCCTGACTGTAAGCACGCCGGACTTCATAAATGTTATCAAAGGACGAGGTCTGACAGCGCGTCTGCAATATCTTCTATTGAGATAGTGCTGTTGAATTCCTCCCACTTTGCCCTTTTCCATATTTCCGCCCTGTTTTCAGAGCCGATAACTACAACGTCATCCTCAGTGCCTATACCGGCATGATCTCTGAGAGTCTGGGTAATAAGGATTCTTCCCTGCTTGTCCGGCACCTGCTTATCGGCACAGGAAAGGAGAAGACGGCGGATATCGCTGCCCGCCTTACCTTTAATGGAAAGGAGCTTGCTTCTGTACACCTGAAATTCCTCAGGAGAGTATACGGCGATATAGTGATTATCATGACCGGCACAGAGATAGAACTCCGGACCGAGTATCTCACGAAGCTTTGTCGGGAAGCTCATACGTCCCTTCTGATCCATACTTGGATAAAAGGTACCGCATAACGGATCATTCATGAACTTCGCCTCACTTTCAACTTCGTTTTCAACCGGATGTGGAAAACTTCACCATTTTTTTGGAAATTTTACCATCCAATCACCTTTTTTCACCACACTATAATTATACAACGAACTGAAAAATTTTACAAGTGCAAAAATGCACAAATCCAACCTACGGAATTGTGCATTTTCATCAACATTATACAAAGCTGGCAGACATTGTTTAATTCTTAATTCTGGATTGAAGTCTCTGTAACATCACCGGAAGTCGTTGAAGGCTCTGTAACATCTCCGGAGGTTGTTGTCTCCTCTGTTGAAGGCTCTGTGACATCGCCGGAAGTCGTGGGTTCCTCTGTGGGTTCCTCTGTGGGTTCTTCTGTCGGCTCACCTGTGGAATCCTCAGTAGTTTCCTCTGTTGACTCCTCTGACGACTCCTCGGTAGGTATCTGTATTTCCGGCAGAATTTCTGATACCGGAACATCCGGCATATCAACATCGGGCATGGGAGCTTCACCAAGAAGTCCGCCTGCTGCTTCCTCATCTGTCGGAGTATAGAACAGATCAAACTTGCACGATTTAAGTCCCATTGCAAGCGAGAACGCATAGCCTTTGACGTACATCTGTCCGTCTATAAGAACATCAGTTATATAGCCTGTATCCTCGGAATATATCGGTACAATCCAGTTCGAGGGATCGTCCGACAGCGTGATTCCATACGCAGTTTCAATTTTGTACCTCATCATCGCTGAGCTTATGTATGTAACAGTTCCGAAATGAGGATCATAAGCACCGTCGTAATCGCTGGGAACACACGTCAGATAGGGAATATCCTGATAGAATATCTCGTAGCAGTTGGCTGTACAGCCTCCGCTTGACGCATAGAACATCGTCAGAGCGTAGTCTCCGTCATAGAAAAGAGCCTCTCCGAGTACCTCAGCACACGCGTCAATTACAATCTGCGGCGGATCTGCCTTCGGGCGGAGATCGTTGGAATCATCGCCGTTATACTTTATATATGTATATACAGCAACCGCCTGAGCCTTTATTGCCTCGTAAGCCATGGAGCCGCCGACCTCGTTGTATACAATCTGCGATACAAGGTCAAGGGTATCCTCACCATAAGGCTGATGACGGACAGTAAGCTCCTCGTAGTCAGTCAGACCGGTATTCATCAGGAACGTTCCGGGATAGTAGTGGAACAGGATATCCTGATATGTCCAGCCGCTGTACGAAGCATAGAAGTTTGCACCGTTCTGGCTGAGACCGACTCCGTGTCCCCAGCCGTATGTAACAAAGGTGAAGCTTCCGGGCTGACCTTCCGCGTCAACTCCCTGAGAGGGCGGAATCTCACCGACCGGCTTTCCTGAGAGATACAGATCGACTGTTGTCGGCTCTGCATTGCTGCCCTTTCTTGTCAGGGACGGAGAGAGCTTCTTGATTTTCCGGCGTCTTTCAGTCATAGCCGCGAATTCCTCCTCAGTGAGTTCATCGCCTTCCTCAGAAGCCGTTTTCACTCCGACTGTTTCAAGCATTTCAGGAGTTGTCTCCTCGTAGCTCACAAGCGACAGACTTTCGTCATAAGCCGAGATATCAGCCTTTGTCCAGTCGATTTTCTCTGCCGATTCTTCCGATTCTTCCGGTTTTTCCACAATTTCTGAGGATGCTTCAGTATCTGCCTGAGTTTCTGTGGTACTTCCGGAGGTGCCGGTTTCGGTTGTGCTTGTTTCAGCCGTGCTGATTTCAGTTGTTGAGGAAGGCTCCTGACCGGCTGCGTAGCCGATAAGCGAGACCGTTCCCGTCAGAGCGATAAGTCCTGCCAGAACAGCGGCAGTACTTTTCATGGATTGTCTGTTTTTCATAAAAATCACCTATAAATCAGGTTGCGGCGGCAGATTCTGCTTCTGCCCTGCTTGCGGCTTCCGCTTCTGCGGCAGCCTTTTGTGCGTCGTGCCATTCCTGTGTATGTTCGATGCTTGTGGAATCGCTGATTGTCTCACCTTCCCTGAGGCTTCTTGCCACAACGATAAACCGCATATCCGCCTGATCGTTGAAGCACGTTGACATTGTAACAAGCTTGTCGCCGTACTGCACATCAATTCCTGTATCGAGGTAGGCTCCGTCTTTGCAGGTCTTCACATAGGCGTCGAACTGCTCCTTTGTATCAAGCTCGCACATATCCCAGTAATTGAAGCCGCCTTCCTCGTACACACCCTTTGTAGGGAGATATGCGAAGATAACGTAATCCTGCTTGCCGTATTTTGATTCAATCTCCATAAACTGGCATTTATCGTAGAAGCCGGTTTCATTGCGGTATCTTCTGAACGAGCCGAACATACTCTCGTTGAGCATATCGTGACCGTGCAGAATCAGATTTTCCGACTGTTCATCGCCGAAGGCATTGAGAACATTGCGGTAATCCATGAAAATTGAGCCTGCAAATTCGTAAGCCTTGTAGATATTCCGGTAGAGGTAGTAGTAAATCTCTCCGGCATTTTCAGTTCCGTGGAAGCCGTCGTTCGCCTGTATTTCGCCGGGATCGAGCAATATCGGGTAATCAACCTGAGTACCGTCAATCTTCATCCATGCGATGTAGTCGGGATTCACACTGCTGACTGCCCTTGCCTTCGGAGTAATTCCGTGGTCGGACGGAACGTAGTCAACATTCTTCGACCAGTCGTCCGGCAGAACGAATTCCGTTGTCGGCTCCGGAGTGGAGGGCTCTGTAATTTCCTGAGAGGAGCTTACAGTCGGATTGTCATTTCCATCCTTGCTGATAGAAAAAACGAAAACTCCCATTCCAACGGCAGCAGCCGCAGACAAAGCAGCGACCGCAGTTTTTATTTTATTGTTCATAAGATATCACACTCCTGAGGATACCGTTGTTGTCTGTTCAGCTCCGGACTGAGGCTTTTTTTCCTCTGCCGGTGCATTGTACGGAACGAAATCATTGGGATCATACTTGCCGGAATTCGAGTTATAGTACAGCGTAGGCCACTTGATATTGTGGTTTCTGGTACTGTTCTGAGTTCCCTCAAGAGGATCCTCGCCCTCTCTGACGCGTCGGGCCATGATAATAAGACGTCCCCTGTCGCCGAGGTAGGTATCACACGTTGACAGCGTAAGAAGCTGATCGCCGTACTGTACATCCACGTCATTTGTGTGGATTGTTCTCCTCTTTGCATCGTTTACGAAGTTGTAGAAATCCACCTCGCTGGTAAAATTGAGTTTATCCCAGCAGTTCATCTTCGTATCGGTCTTATCCTCAGCGTCAACAACGAAAACAGAGAAAATCTTGTAGGTATAGTGGCTGTAATTCGAGTTGAGGTAAATTATCGGATGCTCGCTGTAATAGCCGTCCGTTGTGCGGTATTTTATAAGCGATCCGAACATCGACTCATCCTTCATGGCGTGACCGTGAATAATGAGATTGTGCGAATTGCCGTACTTGAGATGACCTTCCTCGTCAACGTCGTCAAAGTGATTGCGCCAGTCAAGGAAAAGCTCTCCTGTTCTGTTCTTTTCGCCGCTTATTTTCTTGTCAAGGTATTCAACGTTGTCCTCGCCCCTGAGTATAACGTTGTCAACAGGAGTACCGTCTATCTTGATGTAGCCGATAACATCCTTGTTCATATCGAGCAGCTTTTCTGCTCCGGGCAGAAGCTTGTAGACCTTCTTTTCCCTGCCCTCTTCTTCCGGCTCAATTTCGGGATGCTCCTCACCTGTTGCCGGCTCTGTTGTTTCGTACGTCCAGTAGAGATTGCTGACCTCCTCAGTAATTTTCTTGCTCTGCCACAGCTCGAAGTAGTAGTCCCCCACGAGATAGCCGCAGACCACGATTGCGATTATAGAAATCAGAAAGACTATCTTGCGTATGATTTCGGAAACCTTGTCGCCCTTCTGCGGAAAAAGCCCTAATAATCGCTGTTTGAGAGTCCTTTTCTTCTTTTTCTTTGTGACAGCTCCGGAACTCTTTTCCTTATTCTTTTTTCCCTTTTTCTTTTTGCCGAATTCTTCCTGTTCCGGCACTGGTTCGGGAATTGCCTCCGGCTCCGGTACTGGCTCACGGATGATTTCCGGCTCCGGCACTGGTTCGGGGATTACCTCCGGCTCCGGCACTGGTTCGGGGATTATCTCCGGCTCCGGTACTGGCTCACGGATGATTTCCGGCTCCGGTACCGGCTCACGGATGATTTCCTGCTCCGGTGAGGAAGTCAGGCAGTCCTCGCCGAAAAGCTCAGCAAGAATACTTTCAGCCGTATTTCCGCCGGAGTTCTTTTTCTCCTGCGATTTCTTCTCTAAAATCCGTGCAATGCTGCGTTCCCAATCGAATTCCGCAGATACACTGACCGGCTCTGATGCAGGAACTTCCGGATTCGGTGCAAAAGCTTCCGGAACAGCCGGCTTCTGTACAGGAATCTCAGGAACATCAGACTGCGGTATGGGTGCTTCCGGAACTGCCGGCTTCGGTGCAGGAACTTCGGGAATTGCCGGATTCGGTGCAGGTGCGTCCTGATGTATTATTTTTTTTATTCTTTTAATTTTTTCAGCTCTGGTGAGTTCCTCAGAACCACCGTGTAAATCGTTCATTCCGGTATTACACCTCCGTAAGTGCATTTTTAATCGTTTCAAATATATGGTAAGCCGCCGCCATGCGTATGCCGGCACGGCTGAAATCCGTGATGGTGCTGAATGGCAGCTGAGATGATGTCAGTCTGCCGAAGATATCAAAGCCGGTAAAGACTGTTCCCACCGGTTTTTCGGGAGTTCCGCCGCCGGGACCTGCAATTCCTGTCACAGAAACACAGATATCAGCTCCGGAAATTTTCTTTAGTCCTGCCGCCATGGCAAGAGCAGTTTCACGGCTGACAACGCCGTAATTCCGCATAATATCGGGAGATACACCAAGGAACTCCGTTTTCATCTGCTCCGAGTAGGTGCATATTCCGAGCTGGAAAATCTGTGACGCACCGGAAACAGCCGTTATCAGCTCCGATAAAAGACCGCCTGTGCAGCTTTCTGCCGTGGAAATGGATACGCCCCTATATAATAGTAATTTTACAACACTTGTAACCAATTTGTCAAGATTTTCGGGTGTACATCCACTATTTTCCATAATTTTCATTGTTGAAAAACCTCTGTTTTTGGCATTAATTAACAATATATCTATTTATCAGGCGGATGATATCCGCCCCTACGAAATAGCTATTATACGTTATTCTATGTAGGGGCAAACTGTGTTCACCCGTTGTTGTAGGAAACGTGATTCGGGGACACAGCTGGTGCCAATTACGCATTATGCATTACGAATTACGCATTAAATGTCTTAAGCTCCGTTTCCTCTATTGCCTTCTGGATAAGCGGCTCAAAATCAAAGCTGTTCTGAGCCTTCTCGACGTCGGAAAGCTGAGGTCTTACCTTCGGATGCTTAGGTGTGAATACCGTACAGCAATCCTCATAAGGAAGAACTGATGTCTCGAAAGTATCTATTTTTCGTGAAATTTCAATAATCTCCGTCTTATCCATTCCGACAAGCGGACGGAATACGGGAATTCTGCACACAGCGTCAGTGCAGGCAATAGCCGCCATCGTCTGACTTGCAACCTGTCCCACGCTTTCACCAGTGATAAGAGCAAGACAGTTGTCCTTTGCAGCGATTCTCTGGGCAATTTCCATCATCAGTCGTCTCATTATAATCGTAAAGAACTCCTCCGGACAGTTGTCTCTGATAGCCTCCTGAAGCTCTGTGAACGGTACGCAGTAGAAGGCAATTCCTCCGCAGTAGGGAGTCATTTTCTCGCAGAGAGTCTCAACCTTGAGCCTTGCACGGTCAGATGTATAGGGCGGACTCACATAGTGGATAGCCTCAATGTGAACGCCTCTTTTCGCCATCATCCAGCCGGCAACAGGACTGTCAATTCCGCCGGAAAGAAGAAGCATAGCCTTTCCGCTGCTGCCAACGGGAAGTCCGCCTGCACCCTTGAGATTCTCACCGTGGACATAAGCGTTAGTATCACGGATTTCAACGGTAACAGTTACCTCCGGATTCTTCACGTCAACGGTCAGATGCGGGAACTTTTCAAGGATAATTCCGCCAAGCTCCATGCAGATTTCAGGCGATTTCATGGGGAATGCCTTGTCAGCTCTCTTTGCGTTCACCTTGAATGTTCCTGCTGTGCTGAGGATGTTTTCAAGATACTCCACGCTCTTTTCTGCGATATCGGCAAAATCCTTCTCGCAGACGCACGCACGGCAGTATGCGGCGATTCCGAAAATCCTTCCGACAGCGTCAACAACCTCAGAAAGATCAGTATTTTCCTCATCTGGAGTGATGTACAGCGTTGACTGTGCTCTTGTCAGCGTAAAGCTGCCGAGAGGTCTGAGTCTGCGTCTGATATTTTTTGTGAGCATATCCTCAAAGGTACGCTTGTTAAGCCCTTTCAGAGCCATTTCTCCGTATTTTGCAAGTACAACTTCCTTCATTTCGATTATCCTTTCATCCTCTTAATTTTTCAAGTCCATCATTCAGTGCGGATACAAATTCATCAAGCTCATTCTTGGTCGTTTCCGCTGTAATGCTGATTCTCAGTGCACTGTCGGCTCTTTTTCCGGTGATTCCGAACATTCCGAGAACTCCGCTCTGCACGCCCTTTGAGCAAGCCGAGCCGCTTGAAACGTAGATTCCACGGTTTTCAAGGAAATGCAGCATTATCTCCGACCGCTTTCCCATTGCCGAGATATTTATAATGTACGGAGAGCCGTCCTCCGGCGAATTCACGGCGATATTCTCCGATTCCGACAGCCGGCTGAGGAGATATCCTTTCAGCTGTGAGGCTCTTTCGCTCCGCTGTGCGATAGTCGGTGCAAGATATTCTGCGGCGGCTCCGAATGCTGCTATCACCGGAACGCTTTCAGTTCCGGAACGAATACTTTTTTCCTGCTTTCCGCCGGTAACAACAGGCAGAACTCTGATTCCCTTTCTGATGTATAATGCTCCTGCACCTTTTACTCCGTGTATTTTATGACCGCTGAGGGATATAAGGTCTGCACAGAGCGTATTAACCTTCATAGGAAGCTTCATATAGCCCTGAACGCAGTCGCAGTGTGTGATGATATCGGGGAATTTCCGTTTGACTGCGGAAAAAGTTTCCTTTACAGGGAGTATATAACCGGTTTCGTTATTGACGAGCATCATGCTGATAAGGCAGGTATTTTCATCGCACACGGCAAGGAAATCTGCGGCATAGATACGACCGTCCTCACGAGGAGGAACCCTGACAAGCTCGAAGCCGGATTTTTCAAGTGCAGAGGCAGTCTCGTCAACGGAAGCGTGTTCGACAGCGGAAATCACGATTTTACGCCGTTTTCTGCCGTAAGCGGCAGAGGCTCCACGCAGAGCGAGGTTGTTGCTCTCGGTTGCTCCGGAAGTAAATATGATATTTTCAGGGGAAGCTCCGATTGAATCTGCAATTATTTTTCTTGCACGGTCAACGACAAGCTGAGCGTCAAGACCTGCACGGTGCAGGGAGGACGGATTCCCGAAATTTACAGTCATTGCGTCAATGGCGGCTTCAACTGCCGGAACGCAGGGCTTTGTAGTTGCGGCATTATCAAGGTAAACTGACATTTTCTGCTCCTAATTCTTAAGGCAATACCTTATTATTTTTATGTAACATCTTATTATACCACAAATCCAGAAAAAATGCAACAATTATGATTCAATTCGTAATGCGTAATGTGTAATTCGTAATTATAGTGACACTGACGGGACGGATTGAAAAAATTTTCTAACAACATTCCGTAGAAGCGAACTGTGTTCGCCCGTGATGTTTTATCGGATATTTCACGTTATGCGGACGACCAATGGTCATCCCTACAATCGTTTCCGGAAATCAATTCATTATTCCGGCAAATGCCGATACCACAATTACGCATTAAAAAGGGCGAACACATTGGTTCGCCCCTCAGATTTATTTAGCTCTTGCTCTGATGTATTCTTCAAGAATATCCACAGTGCGGTCGATACCAAGACGGCTGCTGTTGATACAGAGGTCATACAGTCTTGAATCGCCCCAGTGAGCAGTACAGTGATAGTTGTGATAACGCTTTCTCTTTTTGTCCTTTTTGCTGATAAGCTCCTCAGCCTTTTCCTCAGACAAGTCGTAAACCTGCATTACACGCTTAATTTTCTCGCTCATATCGCCGAGAACAAACAGCGAAACGAGGCAGTCGTATTTTCTGAGCTTCGACTCAGAGCAGCGTCCCACAACAACAAATGATTCTCCGCTTGCAGCCTTGTCCTCAATGAACTTGAACTGCATTTCAGCGATATTATCCTCAATAGAGTTGCTGTAACCTCTGACATTGCGTGAGATAAGACGGTGTTTTGGGTTTTCGTTGTACTTCTCGATAAGCTCAGGTGCAAGACCTGTCTTTTCAGCGATTTCAAGGATAAGGTGGCGGTCGTAGATCGGTAAATCAAATCTTTTTGCAAGAGCCTCAGCAATAACTCGTCCGCCGCTGCCGAATTCACGTCCGACTGAAATAATTATCTGTCCCATAACTTCCTCCTTAAAAATTAATCAAAGATAGCGTACAAAGAGATATACGGTTGAAATTGCAAGAACCATTACCGTAGCCGGTGCAAGCTTTTTGCAGTATCTGCCCCAGCTGATAGGATGACCGTTTTTAGCGGCAACGGCTGTTCCGACAACGTTTGCAGAAGCTCCGATAGGAGTTGCACTTCCGCCGATATCAGTACCGATAGAGAGCGTCCATGCGAGTGTGGGGAGGCTTACTCCTGTTGAAGCTGAAAGGCTCTGTATTACAGGAACCATAGTTGCGGCAAATGGGATATTATCTACAAATGCACTTGCAACAGCCGATACCCAGAGGATAATAGCGATCATAGCCATTGTATTGCCTGCACTTATCTTCTCGATGAACTCAGCAATAAGCTCAAGGATACCTGTTTCTTCAAGACCGCTTACCACGATGAAAAGTCCGATAAAGAACACGAGCGTCTTGTAATCGACCTTTTTCATTATCTCAGGAGTATTTTTTCCGGATGTGAGTATAGTTATTACTGCTATACCAAGACCTATTGTTGCAACTGTGAGATGAGTTACTGCGTGAGTGATGAGAAGAACTACGGCAAGTGCAAAAATAAGACTGCTGATTATGAAATCTTTCTTGTTGGTGATAGCCTCTGAAGGCTTAGGAAGCTTGCTGATATCAACCTTTTCTCCGCCGTCAGAAACAAGCTCCTTTTTGAATGCAAAGTAGAAGAATACCACTGAAAATACAAGTGAAATTCCAGCCACAAGACCTGTATTCGAGAGGAAGTCAAAGAAGGAATATCCAAGTGAAGTTCCCACGATGATGTTGGGCGGATCTCCGCACATTGTTGCACTTCCGCCGAGGTTTGCACAGAAAATTTCTGCAAGAATCATCGGCACAGGATTGAATTTAAGCAGATTTGCAAGCTCGATAGTTACAGCTGCAAGGAACATGATTACGGTAATGCTGTCGATGAACATTGAAAGCACCGCAGACATGAGCATGAATGTGATGAAAACAGGGATAGTACGGCATTTTACAAGGAACGCTATCCTCATGCACAGCCACCGGAAGAAGCCGGCTTTTGCCATTCCCTCGACCATTATCATCATTCCGGCGATGAAAAGAATCGTTGCCCAGTTGATTCCCTTGCTTTCGCTTTCGGATGTTGCGTACCAGAACTCAGCCTTTGCGAAATCCTTGACTGCAAGTGTGTTCCAGATAGAAGTCCAGCTGTGCTTGCAGATTCCGAAAACTACGGTAAGTGTAAGGATTCCGCTTCCGAGAGTTACATAATGCCGTTCTATCTTGTCAAGGACGATCATAATGAACATCGCCACGAAGATTATAACGGCAAAGATCTGTGCTGTCATAATAAACCTCCACATAATTCAAGTATATTTAATCCATTACGAATTATAGCACATTACTTTCCTTTTTTCAAGGAAATTCCTATTTGTCGTGGATTTTCTACAAATAATGTCCCAACATTCACTCTTTTGTCTTTTTTTTGGGTAACTTGCCTTCTATTTAATTCGTAATGCGTAATGCGTAATGCGTAATGCGTATGCGATAGCAGACTGCCTGTCTGTACAGAGTGAGTGCGTTTACGCACGAAAACGTGAATCGGGGGCACCGCTGGTGTCGGGTGCAGCGTCACGCTTTGTATATAAATTACCGCCTTTGATTTCTTTCGTATGCGATAGCAGACTGCCGTTCCGTACAGAGTGAGTGCGTTTACGCACGAAAACGTGAATCGGGGGCACCGCTGGTGCCAAATTATTTTGTCTTTTTTGCTTGCAATTTGTCGGAATATGTGATATAATGTTTTCAATATTTTTTTAAAGGAGAAATTTCACCATGATGTACGTCATCCTCATCGCAGGCTTCATCCTGCTTATCAAGGGTGCTGACTTCTTTGTAGAAGGAAGCTCCTCAGTTGCCAAAAAGCTCAGTATACCGCCGCTTATCATCGGTATGACCATCGTTGCAATGGGTACAAGCCTGCCGGAAACCTCTGTCAGTGTAACGGCTTCTTTAGCCGGAGCAAACGATCTTTCAATAAGTAACGCAGTCGGCTCTAATATCTTCAATCTGCTCATCGTTGCCGGAGTATGTGCAGTTTTCCATCCTCTGCCGATAAATTCTGAAACGCTGAAAAGAGATTTTCCGTACTCGATAATCGCAGCGGCGATTCTTCTTGGCTTCGGATTTTTTACAGACGAAATCTCGCGCATTGCTGGAGCTGTTCTGCTTGCATTCTTTTCATTCTTCCTCTACCTGATGATAAGCAGTGCTCTCAGAGCAAGAAAAGCCGGTACTGCTTCCGCTGAGGATGAGGAAATCAAGCTTCTTCCCGGCTGGCAATGTGCAATATACATCATTGGCGGAGTTATAGCTATTGCCGCAGGCGGTAAAATGGTTGTTTCAGGAGCTTCTGACATCGCCAAGAGCTTTGGTATGTCGGACAACCTTATCGGCATGACTATTGTTGCACTCGGAACAAGTCTTCCTGAGCTTGTAACTTCAATCGTTGCCGCAAAGAAGAACGAAACCGATATGGCTATGGGTAACGTTATCGGCTCGAATGTTTTCAATATTCTTCTTGTTCTCGGAATTGCTGCTGTTATCTCCCCGATTGCCTTCACCACCCAGAACTGCATTGATACGCTTTTCTTCATCGCTGTAAGCCTGCTTGCTCTTTGCTTCTGTGCTCCCAAAAAGAAGCTTGTCCGCTGGCATGGTCTCTCCATGGTGGCTCTCTATGCGGGATATACTGTATATCTCTTTGTAAGATGACAAGTAGGGGCGGACCCATGTGTCCGCCCATTATTTTTTCGTATATTTACGTTATGCGGACGCCCAATGGGCGTCCCTACAAAATTATCGTCAGGTATTTTTATCGTATGCGATAGTAGACTGCCGCTCCGTACATAGGAATGTGCGTCAGCACATGGGAACGTGTTTCGGGGGCACCGCTGGTGTCGGGTGCAGTGTCACGCTGCCCGCTGGCATTTATAATTAACTGCCGAGGTAATAGTCTAAGCGAGCGAGCTTTTACTGACCATGCCGGACATAGGAATGTGCGTCAGCACATGGGAACGTGAACTGGGTGCAGCGTCACGCTGCCTGCCGAGGTAATAGTTTAAGCGAGCGAACTTTTACTGACCATGCCGGACATAGGAATGTGCGTCAGCACATGGGAACGTGAACTGGGTGCAGCGTCACGCTGCCCGCTGGCATTTATAATTAACTGCCGAGGTAATAGTTTAAGCGAGCGAGCTTTTACTGACCATGCCGGACATAGGAATGTGCGTCAGCACATG
>JAFXCR010000026.1 GCA_017516465.1 Ruminococcus sp. | reverse complement strand
TTATTGAGGAAAACCCTTTTGAAAAAGGGTTCTCCCAACGGGAGCCTGTCCCCTCTGGCAGCATAGCTGCCATCTCCCCACTTAGTGGGGAGTAATCCTCAAACTCCTTTCCTAAAACTTTCAGTATTAAATTTCCGCCTGACATATCACACTTAGAGAAATAAACTAAATTTCTCATTTACTTGATTAGTGTGATATGTCAGGCGGAAATTTTAGTATTAAAAGTCTTTGGAAGGGGGTTCGGGGGATAACCTTTCCTCAGAAAGGTTTCCCCCGATAATTACATATAAAGTTTCTATAAAAGTAATATTGTCAGCAAAGGGAATTAAAGTGCATAGTTATCGTCATGCAGGACATTCATATGTCTGCTATAACGTTTAGGGATATTAATACCGACGAGGTAGCCGATAGAATGAAGAAACTCAGAGATAACAGCGAATCCGTCCTTATAGAAAGCCTCGATACGCTTATCCTTGAATGGTATATTCTTATAATCAGGAGGGCACACGAAAGTCCAGTCGGCGCCGCTTTTATCAAGAACTATCCGGAAAAAACGGTCTATATCAGTATCGCTGAAGCCTGTTTTCATAAGAAGTACATGGTGTTCCACAGCGTCATCTATATTGCTCATAATAGCTGTATTTCCGTCAAAAGATATGAGGATAAGCAGAGGGGTATCATCGGAGACAGCTTTATTTACAGCTTCCGCCGAGGGATATTTGATAATATTCATTGCAAACACTCCTTTTTTACAATTATATCATGATTATGAAGACTCGTCAACAAAAAATCACGTCCCAGATAACTGAGACGTGATATTTTTTTACCATTCTCCGAACTGCGGATCATCCGGAGGAGTATCCGTTACAGGGGGGATATACTCAGTAGTCGGAGGAAGAGTTGTAGGCGGATCTGTCACAGGCGGCTGAGTTACAGGCGGATCAGTAACGGGAGGAGCCGTTGTCTGAACAGGCTCAGTAGAAACCGTTGTTGATACAGGCTCAGTAGTTGAAGCCGCTGATGTGGTTGTTGCAGTTGTAGTCTGGCTGACTGCTGATGTTGACAGCATTTCTCCGTCCTCGGGGATGTAGTATACAGTGAGTTTTTTGCCTTCCTTGTTGCTGAATATGTCACCGGGATAGATTTTCTTTCCCTGAACCTGAAGTTCAATGATCGAATTGGGCTTTCCGTAGTAGCCGTTTGAAGCAATGAACTGGTAGTTGAAGTCAGAGATTCCGGCTTTTTCAAGGCGGTTCTTGTATTCAGAAACAGTGCAGTCTGCAAAATCAGGGATCTGTGCTTCTTCCTTACCCTTGCTTACCTTTACCTTTACGACAGTCCCCTTTGAGATCATAGTTCCTGCCTCAATGTCCTGTTCAAAGATCATGTCGGTATCGTAATCGTTGTTGTACTCATATTCGGGATCAAGCACAAAGCGATCCTGATATTTATCCTTTGTAAGCTCGAAGAAGCGTTTGTGAAGATCAGGCATTTCGATATCCTCAGGGAGAGTTGTTGCGGAAGGATCGGTTGTACCTGAAACAACATTGTCGGTAACGGATGTACCGCTGTTGAGAGTATCTGATGATTCGCCATTTCCGCCGACGCCAAGGATATTGGAGATAACGACAACAATTATAAGGAGAATAGCAAGAAGAAGGATAGCGATAATAACCGGAATCTTTATCTTGTCAACGGTGTTCACTTTTTCGTAGCGGTAGTCATCGTAATCGTTGTTTACCGGAGGCACATAGTTCCTCTGCGGCTGAGGCGGCATCGGAGGCGGATAAGCTGGTTTCTGGACAGGACGCTGTCTGATGTTGTATTCCGGCGGAACTTCATTTTCGCCGTACTGAACAGTTTTTGCTTCCGGAGGAGCCGATGGTACAGGGATAGTTCCTGTATGTCTTACAGGTGCCGGTTGCTCAAAGAGGGTAGTTACGAGCTCAGTGATAGTCTGGACACGGTTGCAGCTTTCGAGATTCATACCGTTCATGATAACTCTTGAAACGTGCTGAGGAATCTGCGGATTAAGCAGATGCGGCTCATGGAGATCATCATGCTTTGTGCGGTCAAGTGAATCAACAGGCATACATCCGGTAAGAGCACGGTACAGCAGGGCACAGATACCGTAAACGTCAGTCCATGAACCCTGACGGCTGCTGCTGCTTGCGGAATACTGTTCCGGAGCCGCATAGCCCTTGAAAAGCTCGTATTCAAGACCGGCATTGGCAGTTCTGACAGCGGAGATGCAGAAGCTTGAAAGTCTCAGCTCGCCTTTTTTGGTGATATATACTGTATCGGGACTGATAGCACGGTGAATGATACCGGTATTATGGAGACGTCCGATAGTAGTGAAAAGGGGCGGGAAGATTTTAGTCACCTGATCCCAGCTGAGTTCTCCGGCATTTTCCTTGAGGAAGTCAAGAATTTTAACGCCGTCGATGTGTTCATAGACGGTATAGGTAGTGTTGTTCTCGGCGAACATATCGAGAACGGGATTGATATTCGAGTCATTTCTGAGCCTTGCAAGAGATTTGTTAAGCTCGGTATACTCGGCCATGAAAGCTTTGTATTTAGCGAGATCGTTGTAATTTACGCTGATAGTTGCCTTATTCTTTACACGGGTGCAGAGATTTATAGGCATATATTCTCTTAAGAGTACCTTACAGTCGGTAGATATATCATAGCCGGCGTAGGTAGCTCCTTCGCCGTTATATTCAAGAAGGATACCAACGAGGTAGCGGTCATGAAGAAGAGTTCCGGGTGATATATATGCAGGATTGGACGGAGTTCTCTCATCGTATCCGCAGTTTGGGCATATATGGAGATCTGCGTCATATTTTTCCATGCACTTGTAGCAGTATTTACGTTCTCCCAAAGCAATACCTCCTTATCAAATTAAAAAATACTTCATATTTATTGTATCAGCAAACCGGAAAAAAGTCAACCTTTTCGGCGTGCTTATTACGGAATCGTCTGAATTTGTATTTTTTTTGTAACAACTTTATTACATTAACTGTATTATTTGTAACATTTACTCTGCTGAGAGGTTTTATATCCGGCAGCATTGGCGAAGCATATCTGCGGAAATGCCTCACGGAGCGAGACTGCTGAGTTCATACCTATTATAATATGGTCGATTACATCTATTCCGAGATGTCTGAGTGCGGCAATTATTTTTTCTGTTGCCGTAATGTCGGATTGTGACGGAGCAGCAGAAGTGTCGGGGTGATTGTGAGCAATAATGATATATTTCTTTTTGCTGTTTACGGCGAAGCGGATAATATTCCTGCAATCTGCACTGATTTCTGATGATGTTCCGGATGAACCGGTATAGCTGTCGGAAACCCAAAGTCCTTCGGTGAGCGAAGCGGCTAAGAAGCGTTCTGTCCGGAATCCGGCACAGAGGCTGCTGAAATATTTCTTTGCCTTGTCGGCAGAGTTTAAGAGAAGATCTGATTTGCGGCTTGCAGATTTTTCACGGCATATTGCAGGAATCAGCTTGAGGAGTACCGTCTGGCTGATATCAAGTCCGTAAGTTTTCATAAGAAGCTCAGGGGAGGCTTCAACGACAGAGCTGAGACTTCCCAGCGATGAGATAAGTCTGTCTGCCGTTTTTTCTGAGGCTCTGGAGCAGCTCAGAAGGAATTCAAGAAGCTCGCTGTTCGTCATCGACTGCACACCAGAGGATTCTATCTTTTTTCTCAAAACTTCTTTTCTGTTCATTCTGTGTACTCCTGTGAAAATCCAAACGCTCCTGATTCCTTCATGGAGAATGAGTCGTTTGCATTGTATATTATCATATCGGAAAGTACTGATCCGAGGAGCTTTGCGGTTTCGGCGATAGTATGAGTAAAGAAGAAATCGCTGTTTGTCGGAAGTGCCGGTTGTCTTGTGTGGAAGATTCCTGCCGCAATCCGGTCTGAGCCGCACCTGATGATTATTTCCGCGATAAATCTTGCGGTAACGGTATCGCTTTCCCTGAGGGAGCTGAGACTTATACTTTCGCAGTGAATAATTTCACGCTGAGGACCGACAGCAGCAACAAGAAGATGATCATCGGGGAATTCTGGGAAATTAGCGAAAAAATAGGCTTTGAGGTTATCAGCGGAGTCGGTTATCCGGACTTCTCTGAAATCAGACTGATATCTCCGGCACAGCTCTGCGGCGGCACTGATAAAGCAGGCTGTTGAGGGGCCGATACCCCTGACCTTTCCAAGCTCAGCGGCAGAAGCGTTCATAACCTTTTCAAGGCTGCCGAAGTGTTCAATCAGACGGTGAGCAGTGGGATTTGTATCTGCTCTCGGAATTGTATAGTAGAGAAGCATTTCAAGAAGCTGGTGAGGAAAAGCGTGATTGCAGCCATTTCTGATGAAATTCTGTCTCATTCTCATGCGATGATTGCGGTGTATGTTATGGGAATCCATTGTTTTCACCCTCATTAAATAATAGACTGTATATTATAATACACTCAAAAAGTGCAAAAGTAAAGATTAAAATACATATCAACAAAAAATATATACAAAAAATGAATGATTTTGTCATGAAGATGATTTAAAAGTACATATAACAGCAATTGACTTTAAGTATAAATTGTGTTATGATTAAATCAGTAAAAAGTTTCGGACAGGAGGATTACAATTATGAAATTCAAAAAAATTGTCAGCGGCATCATGTCAGCAGCGATGGCACTGACAGCATTCGGCGGAATGAATCTCAGATCGCCGGAAAGCGTACTTAAATCAGAGGCGGCAGGTGCAAGCTGGAAATTCGACCTCGGCGGAAAGGGTGCAGCATCGGGATACACCGGTGTATCAGCAACTGACGGATACAGCTCCGGAAGGGGATACGGCTTCGCACAGACAGGCAATGTGTCAAACGTATCAGCTTCCGGCTCAGGAGCACTCAGCGATGCAGTTCAGTTCAACAAAACAAACGCAGAGAACACCTTCAACGTTGATCTCCCCAAGGGACTTTATGAGATCACCGTTACAACAGGAAACACTTCCCGTACAAGCATCAAGGCTGAGGGAATGCTCCAGCTTATCAACCTCACAGGAAACAATGCTGTTGAAAAATTCCAGATCCCCGTTACAGACGGTCAGCTTAATATTCAGGCTGTTGAGGGAAAATCAGGCACAGCATTCTCAATCAGTGCAATTGAGATAAATCAGCTCAATACAACAGGAGCTACAAATCCCACAATCTGGATCTGCGGAGACTCAACAGTTTGTAACTACTACAATTCATCCGCAAGCTCGCAGCACGGCTGGGGACAGTTCTTCGGAAGCTATGCTTCAACAAAGGGCTTTATTGTCCGTAATATGGCTGCAAGCGGACAGTACGCAAAGGGATTTGTGAACGCTGGGCAGTTCAAGCCAATTGAAACATACGGCAAAACAGGGGATATATACATTATATCCATAGGCATCAACGATACCAATTACTCCAATGCCACAGAGTACTACAACACTGTTACGGATATGGTAAAGAAGTCCAAGGCTAAGGGCATGGATGTTATCCTTGTAAAGCAGCAGGGCAGACGAAGCGATCTCAATAAGAATCCTCTCCTCGGTGGCCGCTGGTTCGGCGGTGAACTCGACAAAATCGGAAGCGAGCAGAGTGTAAAGGTTGTTGATCTTTTCAAGGCATGGCAGAATTTCGGCGTATCACAGGGTTATAATGCAATGGCATCCTATTACGCTACAAAGAACGACGGTTCAGCAGACGATCTTCACCAGAGTACAAAGGGTGCTCAGAAGCTTGCCGAACTCATGGCTGGTCTTGTAGATCTGAATGGAAGCGGAACTCCTCCGACAGAAACTCCGGATAATCCTCCGGCAACCCGTGAGCCAAGCGAAATGGATACAAGCAAGTCTTATATGCTCAAGAACGTAAACAGCGGACTTTACCTTGAAGTTGCAGAAGCTAAGGCAGAATCCGGAGCAAACGTTCAGCAGTGGGGGGCAAGCGGTGCATCAGCACATAATACATGGCGTCTGAAGCACAAGGGATATAATTATTACGAGGTATGGTCTTATCTCGGAGACGGCGGCACATATCTTCTTGACGTTGTGAACGGAAGTGCAGACAACGGTGCAAATATTACAATAAATACGAATACAAACACAGGAGCACAGTGGTTCCGTTTTTTTGAGAACAGCGACGGAAGCTATACTCTTGTTTCAAGATGCTCCGGCGATGCTGGTGCAGTTGAAGTTAATGCAAGGTCAACTGAACCTGGTGCAAATATCCAGCAGTGGGTTGAAAACGGCGGCTACAACCAGAGATGGATTCTTGAAGAAGTCGTATATTCTTCGACAGTAGTCACGACCACAACAACTGTGGAAAAGACCACCACAACTACAACTGCAAGACCGTCTACGGATGAAAAGAAACGTTACGGCGACGCAAACAACGACGGAACAGTAAATCTTTCTGACGCTATTCTTATCATGCAGTTTATCGGAAATCCTGACGCATACGGAATCAACGGCTCAGATAATGCTCATATTACACAACAGGGAATTACCAACGCAGACGTTACCGGAAACGGCGACGGCATTACAAATCTTGATGCGCTGTTTATCCAGAGAGTGCTTCTCAAGCTGGAAACAATGCCTGAACCGGAAGAAAATCCGCCGCACGATGATGTTCCGGAGATATACTATGCTCTTGACCAGACGTGGGAACTCGGAACTGATGAGGCTACAAACGAAGGCTTCACAAAGGATGGCTATGTAAATCTTGACAACGTTGTTGACAGTAATATCACATGGACGGTAAACGTTCCTCAGGACGGAAATTACTACGCTGCTTTCAGAGTTGCTAACGGTACAGACGCTGACAGAAAGATGAAGGTTTATGTAAACGGAAACACAAGCTCCTACTGGGTACAGCCTTTCACAGGCACAGGAAGCTGGACAACATGGGAGGAAAGAGGAATTGTTCTTCCGCTTAAATCCGGTACAAACACAATCAAGATGGTTTCCGCAACAGAAGGCGGATCACCTAACTTTGACACACTTACACTTCAGCTTACAGACGAGCCAATTGCTGAGATATACGATCCTTCATCTGAACAGGAAAAGAATCCTGTTGTTTCAGATAAGCCTGTAATCTACATTGCAGGTGACTCAACTGTACAGAGCTACAAGGCAAGCTATGCTCCTCAGCAGGGTTGGGGATATTATCTCCAGAACTACTTCAACAGCAATGTATCTGTATCAAACCACGCTCTTGCCGGTAGAAGCTCAAAGAGCTTCTACGATCAGGGCAGATTCAAGACGATTACAGACAGTCTCAAGGAAGGCGATTTCGTACTGATTCAGTTTGCAATCAATGACGCGGGTGCAAACAAGGCTGAGAGATACGCTCCTGTCGGCGGAAACGTTGATAATCCCAAGGAAGGAACATACGAGTGGTACATGACACAGTTCATCAAGGATACACTCGCTAAGGGAGCAACACCAGTTCTTGTTACAACTGTTATCGGAATGAAGGCATATTCCGGTGGAAAGTTCGTAAACAGCTATAATAATTACTGTGACGCCTGCAAGAAGCTTGCGGAGAAGTATAATATTCCGTGCATCGACCTCAACTCTCTCATGGTAAGCCATTACAATAAGGTTGGCTATGATACAGCAAAGAGCTATCACCTCATGGGTGCAGTATCTGGTTCCACGGACGGAACACACTTCTGTGAGAAAGGTGCAAATATCGTTGCTGGTATCGTTGCAGACGCAATCAGGAACCAGAAGATCGCTGGTCTTGCAGAATACGCAAAATAACAGATTAAAGGAGCTGTATAGCGGCTCCTTTTTTCTTGATTTACAGAAAAAGGAGCGTTCTCAGCGGAACGCTCCATATTTCTTTCACTTCACGGAAATTATGCTCTTTCAACCTTGCCTGAACGCAGACATCTTGAACAAGCGTAGATATGACAAGGAGTACCCTTGACGATAGCCTTTACACGCTTTACATTAGGCTTCCAAGTTCTGTTTGTACGTCTGTGTGAGTGAGATACCTTAATTCCAAAGGTAACGCCCTTTCCGCAGATTTCACATTTAGCCATTAGGTTGCACCTCCTTAATTGTTTCAAAAAATATAACATTAATATAATATCACATCTTTTGGAAAAAAGCAAGCCTTTTTTTAAAAAAATCCAAAAAAATTTTCAAAAAGTCTTTTTGGTACAGAAATTTTGTGACGGGAAGTAAAAAAATTTCATTTATATCTTGAAAAAATAATCAGAATGTTGTATAATGAATAATAGTATGGGAATTTATTATCACAACGGCAGAATCTGCTGAATCTGGTATTAAATGAAATGAAAGGATAATTATGGATATAGAAATTTTTCTTAAATATTTTGCCCGTGCAGCGACTCTTCTTCTTGTACTTCCTCTCCATGAGGCGGCACACGCAGGAGTTGCACGTTTGTTAGGAGATGATACTGCTCAGCGGCAGGGACGTCTCACGATAAATCCGTTCTCTCACCTTGATCCGATCGGATCTGTGCTTATAATGCTCACCGGCTTCGGCTGGGCAAAGCCTGTGCCGGTAAATCCGATGAGAATGAAGAAATACCGTGCCGGATTTGCACTGACAGCTCTTGCCGGACCTGTTTCAAATCTTCTGGCTGCTATTGTTGCTGCCTTCATTCATGCCGGAATCTGTGCTACCGAGGCGGGATTCAACGCATACTTCGATTTCTATTTCAGGGACGATATCTCACCGCTGTTTTGTGCGGCAGTCCTCATGGAATTCCTTGTTGCTGTCAATGTCGGACTTGCACTGTTCAATCTCATTCCGCTTCCTCCTCTGGACGGATTCAACGTGCTTCGCTACTTCACCAACGAAAAATTTGATCGCTGGTTCTATATGCACCAGCGTGAAGTACAGTTGGGATTCCTTATTTTCCTCGTTGCTTTCAGCTCCATCGACAGCCAGTATAATCCGCTTCATTATCTCACCGATGCCGTTGAAGATTTCGTATGGTGGCTCACTTCATGGATACCCACTTACAGAGGTTAAGCTATGGATGCTATTTCATTCAAGCTTGAGGTTTTTGAAGGACCTCTCGATCTGCTGCTTAATCTCATCACAAAGCACAAGCTTGATATCTGCGATATCGAGATATCAAAGCTGCTGGAGCAGTACCTCGCCTATATAGATCAGGCTCAGGAACAGAATCTGGAGCTTGCCGGAGAATTTCTTGAAATGGCGGCAAGACTTATATATATAAAGACAGCGTCGCTCCTTCCTCAGCCGGAGGAGGCAGAACAGCTCAAAAAGGAGCTTGAAGGTGCACTTATCGAATACTCGCTCTGCAAGATAGCCGCACAGCGTCTTGCCGGAGCATTCGTGGGCGGAAATATTTTCGTCCGCAAGCCGATGAAGATCAAGGCAGATATGACCTACCGTCTTGTGCATGATCCGGGCTGTCTCGTTATGGCGTACAGCGGTATTTCCCGCAAATCGCTGAAAACCGAGATTATACGTCAGACGGCGGAAAGCAAGATAAATTCCGTTGTGAAACGCCGGATTGTCTCCGTTATGTCGAAGGTGGTGCATATTCTCAGGGAACTCTATACCACCGGAGAAGTCTCTATGGACGGCATTTATCAGGGAGTTACCGACCGTTCTGCAAGAGTGGCGACTTTCCTTGCAGTACTGGAACTTACAAAATCCGGAAGAATCACAATTAGCGATGACAATATGACAATATATTTCAAAGGCAGAAAGGACGGAAAGAAACCATGGAAGTCAAGGAAAAACTCGGCTCAATAGAGGCTGTACTCTTTGCAAGCGGCGAACCGGTGGAGCTTCTCCGTCTCTCGGAGGCGTGCGATGTTGACGCCGGAGCAGTTTCGTCGATGATAAGGCTTCTCAATGAACGCTACGACGACTGCGGAAGCGGTTTCTGCATAAAAAAGCTCGACAGCAGCTATCAGATGTGTACCCGTGAGGAATTTGCTCCCTGTATCAGAGCTGCTCTCGAAACAAAGAAATATGCTCCTCTTTCAAATGCCGCAATGGAGGCACTTACGATAATTGCCTATAATCAGCCTGTTTCAAAGGGTTTTGTCGAAAACGTCAGGGGAATTGACAGCTCCTCTGTAATAAATAATCTCATTGAAAAGGGACTCGTTGAAGAAGCCGGACGTCTTGATGTTCCCGGAAAACCGCTGATATACCGTACAACACCGGTCTTTCTGCGAAGCTTCGGACTCAGCTCGGTATCGGAGCTTCCGCCGCTGACAGGACAGACTGTCGATGATATTCCCGAAAATGAAGATGAAAATTAACGAAAGGAACGGCAGGAAATGATTATACTTAAAATTCTGCTGATTATACTTCTTGCCGTACTCGGTCTGATACTGCTGGTACTTATAATGCCGGTCGGCGGAGAAGTGAGCTTTATTGGCGGAAAGCTGAAATTCAAGGTGAAACTCTGGATAATAAACGTCATGGATTCGGAGGGCGGAGGTATTCTTGGCTGGCTGAAAAAACGGAAATCCAAGAAGAAGCCGTCAAAGAAAAAGAAGCAGAAGCCTCAGAAAAAGAAAAAATCAAAGAAGGATAAAAAGAAGAAAAAGCCGGATATCGTGATTGATACTCCGATATCAGACACTCCGGTACAGGATGCCGGACAGACTCCGGAGCAGTCTGAGGCTGAAAGTACTTCCGGTGAAGAAAATATTTCCGGCGGCGGAGAACTCACCGTGACCGGACAGGCTGAATCCACGCAGACAGGATTCTACACAAGCGGCGACGATGCCGATGAGCCGGAGGCTGAAGCTCCTCAGGACGAGGAAACCGAAGAAACAGACGGCAAAAAGAAAAAGAAGAAAAAG
>JAFXCR010000025.1 GCA_017516465.1 Ruminococcus sp. | reverse complement strand
CATGTAATTTACAACGTCCTCGTTAAGACCGAGGTTGAGGATTGTGTCCATCATACCGGGCATTGAAGCACGAGCACCTGAACGAACGGAAACGAGGAGCGGATTCTCCTTATCGCCGAACTTCTTGCCTGTAACTTCTTCCATCTTAACGATATACTCGTTAATCTGAGCCATGATTTCGTCGTTGATCTTGCGACCATCGTCGTAGTAAGCTGTGCAAGCTTCTGTGGAGATTGTGAAGCCCTGAGGAACAGGAAGACCCATGTTGGTCATTTCTGCAAGATTTGCACCCTTACCGCCGAGGATCTCACGCATATCTGCATTACCCTCGGAGAATAAATAACAATACTGATGTGCCATTGGTATATACCTCCATTTTTTACATTACCGAATCGGGGCATAGAAATGTCCTGATTCGAGTTATTATTATTATAACACATTTCGGGAAGAATTACCATATAGAATTTGATAAAAATTATTAGTTAGTTTTTTTGCACTTTATACAAAAAAGTCGGGGGCAAAATAATTTTTCAAAAAAGACTTGAATTTTTTGTTAAAGTTTGTAATAATTAGAAATAGATGTATAATTCAGAGGTGAAGTATTTTTATGAAAAAAATGATAATTCTGGCGGCTTCGCTGATGATTTTTGCGGGAACAGCGGTTTCATGCGGAAAAAACAGTGGAAGTTCATCGGAAGGCGATACTTCTTCAAGCGACACTTCTTCAAATAAAGCTTCATCCGGAAAATATACTTTTGAGGAAGCTGAGAAAAGGGCAGGGGAAAGCGTCAGAAAAAAGTCGGCAGAAGCTCTGGAAAGCACGACAGCTCCTCCGAAGAAGATTAAGGAAGATGCAGAATGTGATCCGGAAGCTGAAAAAGCTGTCCGTGACTTTATTGAAGTAATGTATACAGATTCAGATGTAGAAAATACGCTGAAATATTTGTATCCGGAAGCTATTTATACTGAGCTTATCGGAACTGACGCAGAAAAAAATTTCGGAGAAGGCGGCAGTGAAGAAATTGAAATATCAGATATAAATATAAACAGCTGTAATATGCTCAATGAAGAACCGTGGCTGGATATGCTGGAACAGTACTTTGTATCGACTGCAAGAAATTGCGGAATAGAGCATGATGTACCGGTAATGGTGACGGCATCCTGTCTGGCGGATGTTTCTTACACGATTGCATCAGCCGGTACAGAGGAAGAAGTAAATATATCAGTTGTTGCTGTACAAATTGCAGGCGAGGGCTGGAAGATTATACCATACAGCAGCCAACAGCTTGCCTCAATGCTGTAATATATGCAGAGATAAAAAGTGAAAAACTATATAAAAAGAATAGTCTGACAGGAGGAAATAAAATGAACAAAGCAATAATTCTGGCTGGTGGTCAGGGAAAACGTATGAAGGCAGATATGCCTAAGCCGCTTCTGAGAGTTCTCGGAGAACCCATGCTGGAATGGGTGATTTCAGCGTGTGAGGAATCAGGAGTTTCCGATATCTGTGTAATCAAGGGATTCAGAGGCGAAATGATAGACGAATATCTCGGCGGACGCTGCGAAACTGCACTTCAGGCTGAAAGACTCGGCACTGGTCATGCGGTAATGCAGGGAATTCCGTTCCTTGAGAAGGATATATCCGGAAATACACTTATCCTCAACGGCGACGCACCGTTCATTGATGCGGTAACTATCGGGGAATCCCTTAAAATGCACACAGAACAGGGGAATTCAGTTACAGTTATTACGGCAGAGCTTGAAAATCCTCATGGCTACGGCAGAGTTATCCGTACAGAGTCGGGAATCAGCGGAATTGTCGAGCAGAAGGACGCCGCAGAGGAACAGAAGCAGATCCGTGAGGTGAACTCCGGTGCGTACTGGTTCAGAACTGCCGACCTGATTGAGCTTCTCGGCAAGCTTGACTGCAATAACGCGCAGAATGAATATTATCTTACTGATACCATTGCGATTGCACTTTCCGAGGGTAAGAAGGCAGGAGCTTTCAAGTCGGAGAATGCGGAGATCATCAAGGGTGCCAACGACAGAAGGGATCTTCTTGCACTCAACGACTACGCAAAAAGAGCAGTTATCGACAAGCATCTTGAAAATGGTGTGGAATTCGTCAGCACTGATGGCGTAATTATCGAAAGAAACGTAGAAATCGGCATAGGAACTCAGATTCAGCCGGGAACTATCATAAGAGGAAAAACCACAATCGGAAGTGGCTGTATTCTTGGCCCCAATGCTGTTATTGTTGAATGCAGGGTCGGAGACAATGTAGAAATTGATACATCCCATACCTATAATTCCGTGATTGAAAGCGGAGTAATTATCGGACCTTTCGTTCATATCCGTCCGGACAGTCATATAAGAAGCGGAGCAAGAATCGGCGATTTCGTGGAGATCAAGAACTCCGATATCGGCGAAAAGACAGCGGTTTCGCATCTTGTGTACGTCGGTGACAGTGATGTTGGCAGAAAGGTGAATATTGGCTGCGGAACGGTTACTGTAAATTATGACGGAATCTCCAAGAGCCGCTGTGTTATTGGAGATAACTGCTTTATTGGTTGTAATACTAATCTGATAGCTCCTGTAAAACTTGGAAAAGCTGTGTATACGGCGGCGGGAACTACTGTTACGAGGGATGTTCCGGACTACGCACTTGCGATTGACCGTGGTGTGATGAAGGTCAATGAGGGTTATACACTCCGGAAACTGAAAACTGATAAGAAATAAAATAAGCGTCCGGATTTCCGGACGCTTTTTGTATGTAAGAAAACATTAAAAAAACAACAGACTTCATTGACCCCCTCTCAAAAAGTCGATGAAGTCCGTTATTCTTACAATGCAGAGCGCACCCTCTATACGCTAAGCATTACGGCAGGCACAAATTTCGCAGTGCCTTAATATGAATTTCAGCGGTAGTAATAATAATGCAGGATCAGATCAAGCGATAAACAGCTGCTTTTAGGCAATTAAACATATTATAGGCATTAATGTTTAACAGCAGCTTTCAGGCACAGACTGACAGAACGAATTATAGAAGGATTTCCGGTGGAGTTGAAACCGGATAGCTGAATGGTTCATATTTGCCGGATTTTACAGGACACATTAAAAAATCTTTATAAATCTTAATGTGATGTCGGAACATTCACATGATCCGTTACTTGTATTATAAGCGATAGAGTTAGGATAATCAATTGATAATATTGCTTGAATTTGGTACAATATTGCTATTAGGTTAAATTATAAATATATTACGAAATTGTAAATATAATACAAAGATATTTCTATTTCGGTTTTGTACATAAAGTATATTGCTGCAAGAATTATTCTGACTGAAAAAGTTAGAAAATACGGTGATATCCGATAATTCCGGCAGTATTTTTTCGGATACAGGAGTGACTTTCGGAAGAAAAAGGAATTTTGACAACAGGGAAATTTAATAAGTTGTATAATAATTAAAATAAAAACACATTGTTATATGAATAATTTGTTATGAAATATTTTTTCGATTTTTGAATTATAACAATAATGGGGATCAGATGATCCCCATTATAATATATTATATTATACCTTTTGCTGCCTTATCAATACGGCTGAGATAATCGTTTCTGCTCCAGTTGTATTCAAATTCAGTGAAAAGTCTGAGGCAGGCGTGAGCACTTTCGACAGCGGAAGTAAGACCTTCGGTTTCGCCGGAGCAAGCAATAAGATAAACACCGGTAATCATGATTTCCAGAAGCTTTGTGTCGTTTTTGCCCTGTGGCTTGTAGCCGAACTTCATGAGCTTGAAGGCTTCACGGTAGCGTTTTGCGGCACAGTCTGCAAGAGCGAGAGCGATATACATATCAGCCTGTTCGGAAAGACTTTTTTTCTGGGAGGCATTCTGCATGAAATTGATGTTTTCGGTGCGGAAATCCTCTGCGTCACGCCATCTGCCGAGCTTGCTCTGTGTTTTGAGCATTTCGATGCAGTAGTTGAACTTATCATCACCGCTGAGCTTTTTTTCTGCGAGCATTTCGAGATAGAAAGCGGCACTTTTGTTATCATAGATTTTATCGTAGAGACTGGCAAGCTGAATGATATCATCAGCAGCCGGTTTTTTTACGTTGTTTACAAAAGCGTCTGCGTATTCTTCACAGAGTTCCTTTGTGTAGCCTTTAACGGTGTACATAACGTAAAGTTCTTCATATTTCTTCATTTCAGCTCCGAAAGACGGACGGAATGATTTTGCAAAGCTGTTTTTCTTACGCTCTGATGGCGATATCATAAGAATTGTCCCTCCCATAATTAACATGGTCTGTTTTAATTCAATTCTAACACAAATTCAATTGTTAGTCAATAATAGATAGTCGGATTTATTTAAAATTGTTGATTTGCACAAAAAACAGTCTGGATTTTTTCCTAATTAATAAAATTAACTATCTTAAACTAAAATATTTTCCCCTCTGTGTGCATAGAACGTGCAGCAGAGGGGATAGGGTTATTTACCGTATAGCATATCATTAATTATTCGTCGTGCAGAGTCGGGGTTATCAACGAAGCAATAATATTTTGTCTGAGAGCCTGTTGTGGTAATGATGAGGCGATCTCCTTTGATTGTTGCTGAATGGATTAGCCTGAATTCAAGGTTGAAGCTGACTAATCCGAGTCCGAATCTTGGGCAAGCGTCTCCATAAACACGTTTATCTGTGATATATATATAATTTTTAGTAATCTGGAAACATTTTATAAGCATAAGTGCACTTGTTATGATTGTTATTAATATGATGAAAGAATTCCATTCTTCAAGTTCTGATATTGTGTCTTGTATAACTTCGTATTGTTCAGAGTATCGGGAGTATTCATCCGCCCAATCAGATAAGAAACTATTTGTGGAAATACATATGGCGAATGTTATAATAATATCAAGTGCGATGAAAAAAAGCTGTTTTGAAAAAGCCCGATTGCTGTATTTTCCACAGAAAAGAACCTTTTCGTTTTCTCCAGAAAAAATTGGTCTGGAAGGCTCCGGAACGATGGGTTGAGGTGTGGGTTGAACGGCAGGAGCAAAGGCTGACCGCTGAGTTCCACATTTTGTGCAAAATTTTGCATCATCAGATATCTGAGTTCCGCAGTTTTTACAATATGGCGTAGTAAAACCTCCATTGTGAATAATATTAGGACAATATGTCCATAATCAAATTATAGGACATATTGTCCTATTTGTCGAGCTTTTTTTTCACCTGTTTTATAATATTTTATGAGGTGATAGAATGTTTGTCAGAATCAGAAATCTCAGGGAAGACAGCGATAAAACGCAGAAGGAAGTGTCAGATTACCTTTTCTGCGACCAGTCTCTCTATTCCAAATATGAACGGGGAGCAAGAGCTGTTCCGGTTGAAATAATTATCAAGCTTGCACAGCTTTATGGCACGAGTACGGACTATATTCTCGGTCTCACAGACGAGAAGTCCCCTTATAAATAAGGAAAGCACTTTGTCCGAAAACATTCTTGTAACGGCATTTTTTTCATCGAAGATGTACAACTCATTCATTTTGTACACCTAATCTGCAAAAAATGGGTTGAATTGTGAAGAAAATAAAGATATAATAAATACAGAAAACAAAATCGGAAAACAAAAAACAACAATTTAATGAGGGTGAATTAAAATGAAACTGAAAAGATTTGTGTCAGGACTGACTTCGGCTGTTGTCGGAGCAGGAATGTTCACATTTCTGCCGGCACTGACCGATAATGTGTATGCCGCGGAAATCGTATCCAACAACTTTGAGGAAAGCTACGAAGGCTGGCATCCGAACAACGATGTAGTTACACTTACCGCAGAAGATGGAATCGGCTTTGACGGCTCACGAGGAATGGCTGTTACAGGACGTACAGATTCCTCACACGGTGCAAGCTCATCAAAGGGCTTCTACCTCTACGGCGGAACAGGCTACGATTACAGCGTTAAGGTTTACAGCGAAAAGAACGAAATCTTCCGTCTTTCACTCAAGACTATCGACCGTTCAACAGGAGAGGAAACTATCGTTGAGCTTGACTCCGTAAAGGTTAAGGCAGGCGAGTGGGCTGAGCTTTCGGCACATTATTCTGCTCCTGAAAACAATTATGAATTTGAACTCGTTATCACCTCTGATTCTGAAAACGACTTCGTATTCGACGATCTCAAGATCACAACAACAGCAAGAAGAAACAGTGTTTCTGCTTCTTCCGGAAGCAAGGGACTCAAGGATGAGTTTGCAAACTACGGCTTCCGTGTAGGAAACATCCTCAACGGCGGTACCGTAAGAAACGACGCTATCCTCGCTACAACACTCCAGAACTACAACTCTGTTGAGTGTGAAAACGAGACAAAGCCGGACGCTACTCTCAATCAGTCAAAGTGCAGCGGCACTAATATCGGTGTAAAGCTTGACAGTGCGGCAGCTATTTTCGACTTCTGTCAGAAGAACAATATCGCAGTAAGAGGTCATGCCTTCGTATGGCACAGCCAGACTCCGGCGTGGTTCCTTAAGGAAAACTTCAACGGAAACGGAAACTGGGTGTCATCCAGCGTAATGGATCAGCGTCTTGAAAGCTACATCAAGAATATGTTCGAGGCTATCAAAACTCAGTACCCGAACCTTAACCTCTACGCTTATGACGTAGTAAATGAGGCTGTTTCTGATGACGCAAGCAGAACAAGCGGAAATCAGGACGGCAGCCGTCTCCCCGGAGACAACAATCAGGAGGGCGGTAAATCTGCATGGGTTGCAGTTTACGGAAACAACTCCTTCATCGAAAAGGCATTCACATACGCAAGAAAATATGCTCCTGCCGGATGCAGCCTTTTCTACAACGACTATAACGAATACTGGGATCACAAGCGTGACTGTATTATAAGAACAATCCTCAAGCCTCTCATTTCAAAGGGACTTATTGACGGTATGGGAATGCAGTCTCACGTTCCGGCTAACGCAACAGGTTTTGCCGGCACAGATTCCTATTTACAGGCAATGAAAATGTACCTCGACCTCGGAATTCAGGTTCAGGTAACAGAGCTTGATATCTCTCTTGAAAACGGAAAGTATTCTCAGCAGGATCAGGCAGCAAAGTACAAGGCAATCTTTGATTATGCCAAGGAGTGGAATAAATCACGCCTTAACTCATCCAACCGTGTAACAGCTGTTTGTATCTGGGGTCCTAACGACGCTAACTCATGGCTGAAATCCGGTTCAGATGCGCTTCTCTTTGACAAGAACAATCAGCCCAAGACAGCTTATACAACACTTTCACAGATGATTCCGACAAGCGAGTGGGGCGATGGTAAGAATTATCAGTACGACGTTGTCAACGGCGAAGTTACTCCTCCGGCACCTCCGGAGCCTAACGAATACGGCTGGTGGTTCCAGTGCGGATTTGAGGACGGCGTTCAGAGTTGGACTGACAGAGGCGGAAATGCAGTTTCTCAGAGCAGCGATGAACATTATACAGAGTGGGGAAGCAAGTCCCTCTATGTAACAGACAGAACAAGCGCATGGCAGGGTGCAGCATACTCACTTCCCAGCAATATCTTCAATGCTGGCGAGGAATACAGCTTCAGTGCACACGTTAAGCAGAATTCCGGCGAAACAGTTACTATGATGATGAAGATCGAGTACACTGACGCATCCGGCGAAACTGCATATGATGAAATCGACAGCTGGACAGTTCCCAGCGATACATGGGCACAGCTCTACAATACAAACTACAAGATTCCTGAGGACGCTTCAAATGTAAAGATCTACATTGAAACAGCAGAATCTCTCACAAACTTCTACGTTGATGAGGTTATCGGTGCTGTTGCAGGTACAGGAATTCAGGGTGAGGGACATCCCGAACCTCCCGCAGCACCTCCGACAGGCGGCGTTATCCGCGGCGATACAACAATGGACAGCGTTATCGACGCTTTCGATATGGTTCTTGCACGCAGAGTAGTTATCGGAAAAATCACAGATTCAAATATCATGAAGGCAGCCGACGTTGACAAAAGCGGCAAGGCTGAAACAAACGACCTCGTTCTTCTCCAGCAGTATATCCTCAGAGAAATCAAGGAATTCCCCAACAACGCTCCTCCTGTTGATACAGCAAAGTTTGAGGCTCAGTTCAGCACAATAACTATCGCTGACAGCTGGAAGAAGGAAGGCGAAAACAACGTTCTCTGGACGCATCGTTTCGGTGCAGACCCCGGATTTATGGTATACAAGGACAGACTCTATGTATACACAACAAACGACGCTCCTGAGTACAGATCAGACGGAAAAATTCAGGTAAACACATATAATTCAGGTACAATCAACTGCTTCTCATCCGCTGACCTTGTAAACTGGACAGATCACGGTGCTATTCCGGTTGCCGGCAGAAACGGCAGAACTCAGAACGGTGCTGCAAAGTGGGCAACATACGCATGGGCTCCTGACGCAGCATGGAAAACAATCAACGGTAAGGATAAGTTCTTCCTTTACTTTGCAGACAGTGCAGGCGGTATCGGCGTACTCACAGCTGACAGTCCTGAAGGACCTTATACAGATCCTATTGGCAAGGCACTTATCAACAAGAGTACATCAGGCTTCGGCGATGTTGAATGGCTCTTTGACCCTGCTGTTCTCGTTGACGATGACGGTTCAGGTTACCTCTATGTAGGCGGCGGCGTTCCTTCCGGAAAGGCTGCTGACCCTGGCACAGCAAGAGCTATCAAGCTCGGTGCTGATATGACTTCACTTTCAGGCAGTGCAGTAAGAATGAATCCTCCTTATCTCTTTGAGGATTCAAGCATACTCAAGGTAGGCAACACATACTACTATTCATACTGTACAAACTGGAGTACAGGAGGAAATCCTTATGGCTTCGGAAACGCTGAAATTGCTGTTATGACTTCCACAAATCCCCTCGGACCTTTCACATATAAGGGTATTGCATTCAAGAATCCTGCTTCATTCAAGCTTGACGGCGGTGGAAATAACCACCATTCAATAGTTGAATTCAAGGGCAAGTACTACATGCTTTACCACAGCCGTAATCTTTCAAGAGCAATGAATATTCAGGCTCTCAATACAGACGGCTCAATCGACCTCGGCGGAAACTACCGTTCACCTCACATTGACGAGGCAACATTCTCAAACGGTATGTTTACAGCAACAGGTACAATGAAGGGCGTTTCACAGATTGAAACACTCAGTCCTTATAATAAGGTTCAGGCTGAAACAATGTCCAGCCAGTCCAAGGGTATAACAACCAACGGTCTCTGCGACACAACTGTTGTCGGCAAGAAGGGCGAATGGATCAAGGTAAGTGGTGTAAACTTCAATAAGGGTGTAACAGATATCACATTAAGAGGCAAGGGAGGATCTGTAAAGATCTGTACAGGAAGCCCCAAGGGCGATGTTATCGGCTATGCGGAATTCGGTTCATCTATGGATGAAATCTCAGTTCCGGCAATAGCTGACGTATCAGGTACCAAGGATGTGTACTTCGTATTCAGCGGAGATACAGAATTCGATTGGTGGCAGTTCTCATGATTTATACTTGGTCATCATCTGCACAACGGTGACAGGGTATATATAAATTTTAAAATTTGTTGTAAGGGACAAATCAGAAAAAAACAGCCGCACTTCAGGTGCGGTTGTTTTTTTGTATATTCTCGTATTTTGCGGGAAGAATATAGGAAATACCGCACAAAGCTTGCACAAAAGATGCCAGCAGATTTTGTGCAAAGCCGCAAGGCGTGCTTTGTGCGGTGTTGCCTATATTATACTATTATATAAGGAGAACTGATTTATGAATATAACACCACAGATGTACAGCGAAATGAGCGAGAAGGCATCTCCGAAATCAAAGGCTGTTTCCAATTCTGTCACTGCGTTCTGCGTGGGAGGAAGTATCTGCGTTATTGGACAGCTTCTTTTAGCGGCATTTCAGAGCTACGGCATGGATAAGGTGTCCGCCGGAGCGTGGACATCCATTGTGCTTGTGGGATTCAGTGCACTTCTCACGGGAATAGGCTGGTATGAAAAGCTGGCAAATAAAGCCGGTGCAGGAACTCTTGTGCCGATAACAGGCTTTTCCAACGCTGTAAGCTCTGCTGCGGTTGAGGCAAAATCCGAGGGATATGTTCTCGGAGTGGGAACAAAGATATTCACGATAGCCGGACCGGTTATTCTCTACGGATGTACGGCTTCTGTCATGTACGGAGTAATTTACTATCTGTTTTCAAGATAAAAAAATAAGCAGGGTGAAAACCCTGCTGATACAAATAAACTAAAAAATATGTGTAGAACAAAAGAAAGGAGACAACAAAACGAGTGTTAATAATTAAAGATTATTTAACACTATACATATTATACCCTATTTCGTGTATTTCGTCAAGGGAAAACAATGACTTTTTTGCTTTTAGCAGAAGTTTTTGTCATTTTGCACAACAATCGCGGTGAAAATCACTGCGATATTAACAAATAGTCGTTAGCTGTCAGACATAAGTAGGGGCGAGCCTTTTCGGTCGCCCTTTTAATCATTAGTAGGGAAGATTGAATTTACCGGCACGCCATGCACCATCGTTTTCGATAACAACGGAAAATGTATCAGTTCTGATTTCCGGCATATCCGGATCTCTGTCAGTTCCGCTGTAATGGTTTTCGACGGTAAAGAAGATTTCTTCGTCAGTTCTTGATGTTATTTCCGTAATCGTTGACTTTTCATAGAAAATATCAGCTCCTCTTGAAGCGTTCAGAGCATAAACCGCACCGTTGCCGGCGATGAACAGCTGGTTGAGCAGATTGGGATATTTCCGGCTGAAAACCTTGTAGTAATCCTTTTCCACATCGGCAAGTGTTGTTATGCCACTGTCCGTGATACGGTAGAACTGCCACTCAAATTCGTTTTCGATGTAGTCCTCTACATCCGTATTGTACGGGCATCCGATAGTGAATTTCCATTCAGTGCGGCAGGCTGATTCAAAAAGAGACTGTGCCGCTGCAATGAGAGTGGCGTCGCTTTCCTTTTCGTAGCTGTTTTCAAAGATTACAGCACCGTCATCGTTGTATTCAAAGGCTGAAACATCCGGAGCCTCTGTCGGTTTGGCAGGAGCTTCACTGGTAGGAACAGTCGTTTCTTCGGGGGCAGATGAAGTCTCTGTGGCAGGAGCTGTGGTTTTTCCAGCAGGATCAAGAGGATCTGGCTGAGTTGAAGCCTGAACTGTTTCGGCAGTAGTTTCTGAAATGGAAGAATTCTTTGATTCTTTTTCGGAGGATTTTTTGTTGTTGCAGCTGGCAATCGTAAGAACAGCTGAAAATGCGATAATTGCAGAAATAATTCTTTTCATGATAAAGTACCTCTATTCTTCGTTGAGAACGAAATCTATAAGACCTTCGCTGACATTTACAGCGGCACAGATTACCTGTACAGGCTGTCCGAGAGTATACGAAACACCGCTGAATTTTTCAGTGAGAACGGCAGGCTCGGAGTAGTCGTATTCGCCCTCCGGCAGAGTTCTGATGTGGACGAGTCCCTCTATTGTATTGGGAAGCTGAGCGTAGAAGCCGAATTCTGTAACACCTGAGATTCTTGCGTCAAAGACCTCTCCGATGTGACTGCGCATGAATTCCGCTTTGTAGCAGTCCTCGCATTCACGTTCGATTGTGACGGCTCTAATTTCTGCCGCTGAGGAACGTTCTGCGGAGTTTGCGGCAAATCCGGAATAGCGTTTGTCGAGCCATTCCTTTTTGTAGCCGGCGATTATATCCGTAATGATTCTGTGGATGGCAAGGTCAGGATATCTCCTGATAGGCGAAGTGAAGTGAGCGTAATCCTTGAGTACAAGTCCGAAATGACCAAGCGGCTCATCGGAATATTTTGCCTTTGCCATAGACCGGAGAACGAGCATATTTACTGCCTCGTACTTGTCGGTATTGCGTGAATTTTCAAGGATTTCAGCTGCATGGCACGGCTTGAATTCCGTAAAATGCGGATACTTAACATTCATTTTGATGAGAGTTTCCCTGAGCATATCAGTTTTTTCTTCCGGAGGAGCTTCATGGATACGGTAAACGAAGGGAATCTTCTTTTCAGCAGCAAGCTTTGCGGCGGCTTCGTTTGCGGTCAGCATGAATTCCTCTATAATGCGTTCGGATTTCCCACGCTCACGGGGAAGAACATCGCAGCAGATACCGTTTTCCCCGATAACAAGCTTGCTTTCAGCGGTGAAGATTTCCGGAGCCCTTCTGCGTTCCTTTTTTGCGATAAGGAGATCGGCAAGCTCATTCATGAGGAAGATATCCTCTCTGACGTGTCCGTATTTTCGGCGGATATCATCAGTTTCAGTGCCGTCAAGGATAGTGTTTATCTCGATGTATATTCCTTTTACTCTGGAACGGATTGCACTCTTGCAGAAGCGGTAGGAAACAAGCTCGCCGTGACTGTCAAGCTCTATGAATGCGGAAAGGGTAAGCCTGTCCTCATCGGGATTAAGGGAGCATATACCGTTGGAGAGTTCCTTTGGGAGCATAGGTATTACCTGATCTGCGTAATAGATGCTTGTTCCGCGACGCATAGCCTCCTTGTCGATGTCGCTGTTGCCCTTGACATAATGTGAGACATCAGCGATATGCACACCGAGAGTCCAGCCGTTTTCGTGCTTTGAAACTGAAACGGCATCGTCAAGATCCTTTGATTCCGCACTGTCGATAGTGAAGATTGTCATATCACGGAGATCCTCACGGTTGTTGAAGGAGTAATCCTGAATACCGCCCTCGGATATTTTTCTTGCTTCTCTGAGGACTTCCGACGGAAATTCCGAAGGTGCGCCGTGAGTAATGAGGATAGAGGCGGCACAGGCGGCGGCTGAATCCGAGGAGCCGAACACACCGGTGATTTTTACGGTATGATCTGCATGGCGGCGACCTCTGGAAACGATTTCAGCAAGAACCTTGTCACCTGAGCTGAATGGAACGCTCTGACCTGAGACGATGGTAATATGATTTCTTGCGGCGGAATCGGGAACAAGATAGGGCTTGCCGTCGATGATTTCTATAACTCCGGTAAGCTGGGAGCTTCCGAAGCTGATTATATCAATAATTTCCCCTTCAGGCTCGCCGGAGCGTGAAGGTATGCTAACGATAAGGACTTTATCGCCGGGCATAGCTCCGAGCATGAATTTTCCGGGGATGAAATATTCAGTACCGTTGTCGGCTTCTGCAAAGCCGAAGGTGCGGCTGAGACGTGAAACTGTTCCGCAGACAACACCGAGACGGGAGCAAAGACCAGTTTTCATACCTTTTTTCATCATGATAACTCCTTCTGTGCGGAGTTCATCGAAGGCGGTAATAAAGTTGTCTCTGCCGAGTTTTTTTGTACGGCATTTAGCTTCAAGCTCGCTGAGGGGCATAAGCTTCTTGTCGTATGCGGAAAGGAAGGTCACGATTTTATTTTTATAGCTTTCAGCGGAGCATAAAGCGGAATTCTTTTTTGCAGCCGTTTTCTTTTTAGCCATATAAAGGTCTCCTTTGACTTTTGCTCCCCAAGCTGCATATAATTATTCAAGCGTTAATTGGGGGAGCAATAATAAAAAACAAGCCCCATGACAGAGAGCCACGGGGCAGGTGATTACTTGGATACAATCGGGATTATGTTGATTGCGAGAACAACGACGAACATAATGATTCCGAATGTTCTTGTGATCTTGTTGAGGATAGCTTCTCTTGTTCTGCCCTCATTTTTTCCATAGAAGGAATCTGCACTTGCACCTGTAAGAGCAGCAGACATACTGTCCTGAGATTTCTGTTCCTGTGAAAGACAGAGAATAATAGTAAGTGCACATACGATGAGGAGAATAATTCCTCCAACCATTTCAAGAGTTGACATAATGATAAACCTCCGTTATAAATTAAGTAAATTAACAGGGCAAGCCTGTACGTTTCTATTAGCTTATATATTATATCATACTTTTTCAGTTATTTCAAGAGGAATGAAAGAAAAAGCGTAAAATATTTTCGGCTTTTATTTGGTGAGATTGTACAAATACTTTGGAAAAAGCAATCAGTTGGAAATTATCATAAACAGTCCGAAAAACTGCAAAAAAACCGCTGATGCAATTTGTTTAGTATTTACAAAACACTGAAATAATACATTTAAATCTCCGACAGATATTGACATCACCGGCGTAAAATGGTACAATTATATAGTATGTTATACGGTGCTGCGGCAATTAGCACTGTGCGGCAGCAAAGGCTCTTATACAATAAATTATTATCAATCATCATGAGAATATACTCTCAGTAAGAAAAAGGAGAAAAAATTATGCAGTACGGACATTTTGATCTTGAAAACATGGAATATGTTATCACCGATCCCGCAACTCCTGCACCATGGGCGAACTATCTCGGAGATCCTGAATACGGTGCAATGATTTCAAATAACGCAGCAGGTTACAGCTTTGTAAAATCCGGTGCAAACGGAAGAATTTCACGTTTCCGCTTCAATTCCGATATGGCACTTCCCGGACGCTATATTTACATCCGTGACAACGAAACAAGCGATTACTGGTCAGCTTCATGGCAGCCCGTAGGCAAGCCCCTCGACAAGTATAAGTCCGAGTGCCGTCACGGTACAGCATATACTGTTATTTCCGCTGAATATGCAGGAATTGCTTCCGAGACGACATACTATGTTCCGTACGGAAAGACATACGAAGTATGGCGTGCAAAGATCACAAACAACAGCGAGACAGAAAGAAAGCTCTCGGTTTTCGGATTTGTTGAATTCACAAACGAGCCTAACTATGAGCAGGATCAGATCAACCTCCAGTACACGCTGTTCATTACACGCACAAGCTTTGAGGAAAATAAAATAATCCAGCACATGAACGAGAATACAGGATTCGACGAGAACGGCTATAACGGCAAGGAAAGATTCTTCGGTATGGTAGGTGCTCCTATTACAGCATATAACGGCTCTCTCAGCCA
This sequence comes from Ruminococcus sp., assembly GCA_017516465.1. GTDB lineage: Bacteria > Bacillota > Clostridia > Oscillospirales > Ruminococcaceae > Ruminococcus. The sequence continues at coordinate 37,342 of JAFXCR010000025.1, read as the reverse complement.
TTTTATAGGTCCATACAGAACATTTTCCAATCCTATTGCCGTTGAGACAGGCAAGTGCGACAATACACTCAACTTCAACAGCAACTCATGCGGAGCTCTCCAGTCTGAGATTACTCTCAAGCCCGGTGAGACAGCAGAGCTTATCTATATCATGGGACAGAAGGACAATGCACAGGCTTCCGCTATCCTTGAGGAATACAAGGCTGCCGGCAGAGCTGACGCTGATATCGCAGAGCTTAAGGATTACTGGCACGGACAGCTCTCAAACTTCAGAGTTGAGACTCCTTCATCTGAATTCAACAACATGATAAACGTATGGAACGCATATCAGTGCTTCATCACATTTATCTGGTCAAGAGCAGCTTCATTCGTTTACTGCGGACTCAGAAACGGCTACGGCTACCGTGATACAGTTCAGGATATTCAGGGTATCATCCACCTTGACCCCGAAATGGCGGCAGATAAGATCCGCTTCATGCTCTCTGCTCAGGTAAGTAACGGCGGCGGACTTCCTCTTGTTAAATTCAGCCACAATGCAGGTCATGAAACCTGCCCCGATGAAAACGATGAGCACAGCGTTTACGCAAAGGAAACAGGTCATCCCTCATACCGTGCAGACGATGCTCTCTGGCTCTTCCCGACAATTGTCAAGTATATCGGCGAAAGCGGAAACACAGGCTTCCTCGATGAGGTTATCACTTACGCTGAGGAGGGCGGCGGTGAAGCTACTGTTTATGAGCATCTCAAGAATGCTGTCCGCTTCTCTATGGAACGTCTCGGAAGTCATAATATGCCCGCAGGTCTCCATGCAGACTGGAACGATTGTCTCAGACTCGGTGCACAGGGAGAATCCACATTCGTTGCATTCCAGCTCTATTATGCGATGAGTGCAATCAAGGATATGGCAGTTCAGAAGAACGATGCCGACTACATCGCATATATCGATGACGTTCAGGCAAAGCTTGGTGCAGCTCTTGAAAATTGCTGGGACGAGGACAGATTTATCCGTGGAATCCGTGAGGACGGAGTTATCGTGGGAGCAAAGAAGGATCCCGAAGCAAATATGTGGCTCAATCCTCAGTCATGGAGCGTTATTTCAGGATTTGCTTCCGCAGAACAGGCTGAAAAGGCTATGGACAGCGTTTACAATATCCTTAATACTCCTTATGGTGCAAAGCTTCTTGATCCGCCTTACAAGTACCACCACTTCGAGGGTGCTCTGATGCAGGTGTTTAACCTTGATACAAAGGAAAACGGCGGTATCTTCTCACAGTCACAGGGCTGGCTGATTCTTGCAGAAGCTCTTATGGGACACGGCGGACGTGCATTCGAGTACTTCCTTGAAAGCTCGCCTGCTGCAATGAATGACAAGGCTGAAATCCGTGTAATGGAGCCTTATGTACATGGTCAGTTCACTGAATCAAAGGCTTCACCTTATGAAGGACGTTCACACGTTCACTGGCTCACAGGAACAGCGTCCACAGTTATGGTAGGATGTGTTGAGGGTATCTGCGGAATGCGTCCTGACGCTGGCGGACTTACAGTTTCGCCTTCTATTCCTGCTGAGTGGGACGGCTTCAAGATCAGAAAGAACTTCCGTGGAAAGCAGCTCAATATTGACGTTGATAACTCCGCACACGTTGAAAGCGGCGTAAAAGAGATTGTTCTTAACGGCGAGAAGCTTGACGGAAATTACATTCCAGCTGAGAAGCTTGCTGATGTAAACGAGATCAAGGTTGTTTTAGGCTGAGATTACAGATAAAGAAAAAACCGAAGCATTGCGGTGCTTCGGTTTTTTTAATAATGGGATTCCAAAGGGAGGATTCTCCCTTTGGCGGAGTCCAGAGGCAGAGCCTCTGGCAGGGTGTGGGGTGCGGGTGTCCAGTGGACACCTCTGCGAAGCAGAAGCACCGACCGAACCGACAGGTGAGATTCGGAGTCCCGCTTTTGCCTCAGAAGTGCTTCGCAAAGGGTGAATTGAAAAAACAGTCCACTGGACTGTTTTTCAAGAGGGAACGCCTTGCAAGTGAAGGCGTTCCCTGACAACAAAAAACATATGGACGGCATTTATATGCCGTCCGTCAGAATCCCAGCATTGGTGTCCGTGAAAAATCCCGAAGCATTGCGGTGCTTCGGGATTTCTTGTTATAGTTATTTCTTCAAAGGTATAGAGTTACCGTTTTCGTCGTAGAAAACGATATTATCAATATAAAGATTGGAATCATTTTCCGATCCCCAGCGCATCACAAGGAAATTCGCATCGTCCATATCCTCAGCCCAGCATACACCGCTTTCAGCAAGCAGGAATTTAAATCTTGCATGGACAGCTCCGGAGCGTTCGCAGTTATATTCGCCGCCCTCGAATTCAGCGAAATCGTACCATTCGCCCTTTCCGTCAGAGCCTTCCTTTGCGGTCACGGTACCGCCGCCGGCAGAGATAGTTCCGGGAACCTTGACCTTTTCGCCATCCTGATTGGTGTAATTTTCCGATACAGCGTCGGCATACATATCGAATTCAATGGAACGAACTCTCGCAAGATCTGCCGGAGCAAGGAGCTGAGCCGCATTCACGCTGAGTTTCTGAACCTTACTTTCAAGTGGAACAGAGAGATCATCGGTAAACATCAGCATCTTATTTCCTTCAAGGTCCGTTATAGAAAGATTGCCATTTGCAGACTGACTGTCGTCATTGATAACGCTGACGAAAGAAAAATCGTCATTGTCAAAGGTGACTGCATTGGGATCGTCACATTCTACCGGAGGAGGGGGGGCAAGCTTTTTATTTTTTTCAGAATCCTTATCCTTTCCGCAGGAAGCTGAACATACCGTGATACAGGCTGCCGAAAGGATTGCTGTTATTTTTTTTATCATTTTCAGTCTCCTTATATCTTTGAGTGGAGCAGTACGTTATTGTGTCAAAAGTATTTTACCATATTTTTTTTTCAATGTAAAGACAAAAATGTAAAAAAATCATGAATTGCGGTTTTTGCAGAAAATTTCCACCGTTTCACGCATCATATCAAAGGGACGGATTTTCGGGGATATCTTTACAGAAACATAGGATTTCCCCATTCCGTTGAAGGTGATTCTGCCCTTGTATGCGGCAGAAAGTGCGGCTATCTGTTCTGTTGAAACGTAGTTCGTGTAGAAATACATAGCACCGTTTTTCTGCGATATTTCGGTAATTCCGAGATGAGCTGCCTTGTTTCTGAGGAGAGAAACATCAATAAGTCCGACAACTGATTTCGGGGGATCTCCGTAGCGGTCTATAAGCTCGTCTATGAGATCGGATTTGTCAGCGTCCTCGGTGACGGTCATAATTCTGCGGTAGATATCTATACGCTGATTAAGGCTTGAAATGTACTTTTCGGGTATATGTGCGTCAATCTGGATATCAACAAGACATTCCGGAATCTTCTCCGGCTGTTCGCCCTTTTCTTCGCAGATAGCTTCGGAAAGCAGCCGCAGATACATATCATATCCGACTGCCTCCATGTGGCCGTGCTGTTTTCCACCGAGAATGCTTCCGGCACCTCGTATTTCGAGGTCACGCAGAGCAATGCGGAAACCGCTGCCGAACTGAGTGAATTCCCTCATGGCACTGAGACGCTTTGAAGCAATTTCGGTGAGAACCTTGTCACGCTTGTATGTGAAATACGCATATCCACGGCGGTTTGAACGTCCCACACGTCCACGGAGCTGATAGAGCTGAGAGAGTCCGAAGCGGTCAGAATCCTCGATAATAAGAGTGTTTACATTGGGAACATCAACGCCGGTTTCAATGATAGTCGTGCAGATAAGGATATCAATTTCGTGTTCCACGAGCTGTTCCCAGATATCGGACATTTCATCCTCGTTCATTTTTCCGTGAGCAACAGCAATTCTTGCTTCGGGGAGATATTCCTGAAGCTTAGCGGCACAGCTCTGAATAGTTTCCACACGGTTGTGGATGTAGTATACCTGACCTCCACGGCGGAATTCACGCACGATAGCCTGAATGATAGTTCCGATATTGTATTCTATAACGTAGGTCTGGACGGGGTATCTGTCCTGCGGAGGCTCCTCAATAACTGACATATCCCTGATACCGCTCATAGCCATGTTGAGGGTTCTGGGGATAGGGGTTGCGGAAAGCATAAGCACGTCAACCTCAGTGAAAGCCTCTTTGAAGCGTTCCTTGTGAGCTACACCGAAACGCTGCTCCTCGTCGATTATCGCAAGTCCGAGATCCTTGAACACCACGCTTTTCTGGATTATCTTGTGAGTTCCGATAAGAATATCAATGCGTCCCTGCTTAAGCTTTTTTATGATTTCTTCCTGCTGTTTGGGACTTCTGTATCGTGAAAGAAGCTCTATATTTACTGGAAAATGCTCGAATCTTCGCAGGGCGGTCTGGTAGTGCTGATATGCAAGAACCGTCGTCGGTGCAAGTATAGCACACTGCTTTCCTGCGAGGACGCATTTCATTGCGGCACGGAGAGCAACTTCTGTTTTTCCGAAGCCTACATCGCCGCAGAGAAGCCTTTCCATAGGACGGGGACGTTCCATGTCGGCTTTGATTTCCGCAATGGACTGGAGCTGGTCGTCTGTTTCTGCGTAAGGGAAGCGATCCTCGAAATCACGCTGTATTTCATCGTCGGGATAAAAGGCAAAGCCGGTACTTTTCTCACGCTTTGCGTAGAGAGCGATAAGCTCGTGAGCCATATCCTTTACGGCACGGCGGACGTTGTTTCTTGTTTTCTGCCATTCACCGGAGGAAAGCTTGTGGAGCTTTACACCGGAATTGTCTCTTGGTCCGATGTATTTTGACACAAGATCAAGCTGGGTTACGGGGATGTAAAGCTTATCTGTTCCGGCGTACTGAATGGTGATGTAATCCTTTGTCACGCCGTCGAAATCAAGCTTGTTTATTCCCATGAATCTGCCTATTCCATGACCAGAATGAACTACAAGATCGCCGACTGCAATATCGGAGAGACTGCGTATTTCCTCAGCCTTGTTTTTCTTTTTCCGGCTTTTCCGGCGAGACGAATTCATAGCCATTCCCTGAGTTATGAGGACAGTTTTGTTTTCGGGATATTCAAAGCCGCCGCCGAAGCTTCCTGCCATGAGACAGACTCTTCCGGCAAGGGGAATGGTATCGTTTCTCAGGATATCGCACGGAATACCGTTTTCTTCAAGATCCTGCCTGATTATGGGAAGCGTTTTTTCACTTCCGGCGGCAAGAATTATGCGGCATCCTCTTCTGCGGTAGTCCGAAAGATCATCGACAAGCTGTTTCATTTCACCGCTCCACGGAGCAGTCTGCATAGCCTCGAAGCTGACAAGACGGCGGAAATCAATGCGTTCGCCGCCCTGCATGAAGCTGCTCATGTAGAAGCATATGTGTTTTTCCGCAAGGTGCTGGATTTCCGGCAGATCAATGATATATCCGTCAAGACCGCGGCAGAGCTGACCGTCCTCGATAAGAATTTTTATATCCTCGTTATAACGTGAGGATACACCGGCGGCACTGTCCATAACAGCCGAAAAATCGCTGAAAAGAACGGAACCGTCAATGTAATCGAAGATAGTTTTCGGCTCGCTGTACACGAGAGGATAGTATTTTACGCTGTGCGTGAGAATTTCTCCGGCACGAAGCCTGTTCACATCAGCACCGAGATGTTCACGGATAAGCTCGACACGCTTTCCTCTTGCCTTTTTGCAGAGAGCCTCAATTTTATCTGCGAGTTCTCCGCTGTCATAGAGAACTTCTCCGGCGGGAGAAATACTTATCTTTTCAAGAGATTCAGTGCGTCGTTGTGTATCTGTTTCAAATTCGGAGATTGTATCTATTTCATCGCCGAAAAGCTCAATTCTCACCGGCTTGTCGCACTGTACCGGAAAGATGTCTATAATAGCTCCACGGACGGAGAACTGCGAAGCTCCCTCGACCTTTTCACATCGCATATATCCGGAGCGTGAGAGACCAGCACAAAGCTCCGGCAGATCAATCTCCTGTCCGACAGACAGCTCAGCGGCAGACGCAATAAGCGTTTCCGGAGGAATTACCGGCTGCATGACCGCTTCAACGGAAGCACAGAGAACTCCGCAGTTACCGTGAAGAGAACGGTCGAGTGCGGAGATACGCATATATTCGTATTCGTGGTTGGAGGTATCAACGGGAGTGAGAACAAGTTCTTTTGAGGGGAAAAGCACAGCTCTTTCAGAGCCGGTCATCATGTTGATATCATCACAGAGCTTTCTGGCTTCTGCTTCCGAGCCGGTTATTACAAGATTTACCTTGTCGCCGTCAAGAGCCGTTATAAGCTGAGCCCTGTGTATATGCGAAAGACCCGTCAGAGAGACGGGTGAGATGTTTTTATCAATAGCTTCCCGTACGCTTTTAAAGCCGGAAAGCTCACTGAACAGCTGCTTGAAAATATTCATTTCCTACTCCATTATGAATTGAATTTGTTCATAGCCTCGTCTGTTTTTCCCTGAATCATAAGCTCTGCACAGAGACAGGCATTTTCAGCGGATTTTTCCATTTCTGCTGCGTCGTCCTTATCGAATTTCCCAAGAACCCATTTTGCAAGGTCGTAGTCGGGGTGAGGTTTTTTTCCCACGCCCATTTTTATGCGGAGGAATTCGTCGCTGCCTGTAAGCTCGCAGATACTTCTGAGACCGTTATGACCGCCGTGACTGCCCTTTCTGCGGATTCTGAGCTTGCCCGGATCAAGGGAAATGTCGTCGCAGACAACGATAAGCTGCGAAATATCCAACTTGTAGAATTCCATCGCCTGAACGATACTTTCGCCGCTGTTGTTCATGTAGGTTGTCGGCTTGAGAAGCAGACAGCGTTTGCCGCCTATAACGGTTTCAGCAGTTTTTCCCTTGAACTTCAGACGATTGATATTTGTTCCGGCTTTTTCCGCAAGCTTGTCGAGAACGGCAAAGCCTGCGTTGTGACGTGTATTTTCATATTCCATTCCGGGATTTCCAAGACCGGCTATTATAAATTCTATTTTACCTCCTGCGGCGGGAGAATTTTGTGAAATTCTGTCGAAGATATCAAAAATACTCATAATTACATTCCTCCTGTAAAGTTACATTTAAAATTATATCACAAATTTACAGCGATTTCAAGAGCTGAATTTTACATATAGAAGCGAAGAAATTTTCAAAAACACTTGATTTTTCCAGAAAACTGTGATATAATACATAAAGATGATACTACTTAGCAAAAGACCGGAACCTTCCGGTCTTTCGTTTATATATGGAAAGGAGATATTCTGAGCCTATGAAATTTAAAAAATTCGGCGGCACTGAACAGAAGGTATACGACCTCATAAAGCCCATAACAGATGAGCTTGGTTATTACCTCTGGGATGTATGCTATGAAAAGGAAGGCGCATTGTGGTATCTGCGTATCTTTATTGATCAGGACGAGGGGATTTCTATTGAGGATTGCGAAAGAGCAACTGCTCCGATAAACAAGATCCTCGATGAAACAGATCCTATTTCCCAGAGCTATATGCTCGAGGTCGGATCTGCTGGTCTTGAACGTGAGCTTCTTAAGGAGGAACATTTTGAGGTGTGCAGGGGCGATACCGTAAGAATCCGCTTCATCAGGGGCGAGGGCGGTGAAAAGGAAATTAATGCCGTTCTTAAGGACGCCGACAAGGAGGGCGTTACCGTTGAAATGGAAAGCGGCGAAGAAAAGAAATATCCCCTTCCGGATATCGCATTTGTAAAGCTTTATATGGATTTTGAATAATAATATATACACTGGAGGAATTGACAGAAATGAACAAGAATACCGACTTTTTCAAGGCACTTGAATCCCTTGGAGAGGAAAACAGCGTTGAGACAGCACTTCTCATTGAAAAGGTGAAGTCAGCAATGCTCAAAGCTGCAAGAAAGGCTTATCCCCACAGCGAGGAAAATATCAGGGTTGATATAGATCCTGCCGCAAAGAAGTTTGAAATGTACATCGTTCAGGAAGTAATCGATGATTACCCGATCGATGAAAACGAGGTTAATATCGACGTTGCAAGAACTATTGATCCCAACGCTTATGTCGGAGGAACAATCCTTAAGGAAATTGATATATCAAAGCTCGGAAGAATGGCGGCACTTTCAGCAAAGCAGTCCATCAAGGGCGATCTCAGAGAAATCAACCGTGAGCAGATGCTTAACCGCTTTGAATCTAAGGAGCATGAGTGCATTACCGTTAAGGTATCACAGATTGATCCCGGCAGAGGAACTGTTACCGTTGATTATCAGGGAACAGAGCTTTATCTTTTCAGAAACGAGCAGATTCCTGGTGAAACACTTGAAGAAGGAAAATCAATAAAGGTATATATCACTGGTATCGTGGGCAAGACAAAGAAGCCTATCGTAAAGATTTCCCGTACACATAAGGATCTTGTAAAGCGTATTTTCGAGCTTGAGGTTCCTGAAATTTACGACGGAACTGTTGAAGTGAAATCTATTTCCCGTGAGGCAGGCTCAAGAACAAAGATTGCTGTATGGTCAAAGGATCCCAATGTTGACGCAGTAGGAGCCTGCATCGGTGCGAAGCGTTCAAGAATTACAGCTGTTGTGAATGAACTCAACGGTGAAAAGATTGATATCATCCCATGGAGCGAGGTTACTGAGGAATTCATTGCGAAAGCTCTTGCACCGGCAGAAGTTCTCAAGACCGTTGTTACATCCGCAGAGGAAAAGACCTGCACAGTTATAGTTCCGAACAACCAGCTTTCACTTGCAATCGGAAACAAGGGACAGAATGCAAAGCTTGCCGCTAAGCTTACAGGCTTCAAGATTGACATCAAGCCGCAGTTCGACAATGCTACGAATAAGGAAGCAGAGGAGCTTTCACCTGATTTCGTTGTTCCCGTGAAGGAGGAGCCGGTAAATGAGGCTCTGGAGGAATACTTTGAAATGGATGAGACTGCTCCTGCTGAGGAGATTTCTGAAAACGAAGAAGCAGCAGAAATCACAGCCGGAGACGAAGCAGCTGAAAACAGCGGGGAATAATATATGAAGCCGAAAAAAATTCCCATGAGAATGTGCCTCGGCTGCGGAGAAATGAAACAGAAAAAAGAGCTTATCCGTGCCGTGAAGTCGCCGGAGGGTGAAATAAGTCTTGACTTTACTGGAAAAAAATCCGGCAGAGGAGCATATATATGCCGCAGTACAGAATGCTTTGAAAAAGCCAGAAAGGGCAGAAGATTTGAAAAATCATTCTCGTGCAGAATAGATGAAGCTGTTTATGAGGTGATGCTTAATGAACTCGGAAAAGAACAGGAAAACAGCTGATCTGCTTACCGTCTGCTTCAAGGCAGGAAAAGCGGTAAAGGGTTTTGATCCGGCTGTTGAGGCTCTGAAAAAGGGGCAGGTATATTGTATCATCACCGCCTCTGACGCATCTGCAAAGACAGTCAAGGAAATTGAATTCCATTGCGGCAGATACGAGGCAGTACATCTTCCGTCGGGACTTTCCAAGGATGAAATAGGACGTCTTTCAGGAAAGACGGCAGCTGTAATAGCTGTCTGCGATAAGGGATTCGCCGACGGTTTTGCAAAGCTTCTCAGATAATCGCAGAAAAGGATATTCCTTCTGCATTGACATATACAATTGAATAACCTTAATTCCGCAGATAATGCGGAGAGACTAATGGAGGTAGTATAGCCTATGGCAAAAAAGATAAAGTTAAACGACGCTGCAAAGGATCTCAATGTTTCTTCACAGGAGATCATCAGTTATTTTTTAGAAAAGGGAGACAATAAGAAGAAGTCGGGTTCATCTCTCACCGAGGACGAGATGAATCTCCTTTTGGAGCATTATACAAAGGCTAACGAGGTAAGCTCTTTTGACGGATATTTTGCTTCAAAGGATAAGCCTAAGCCTGTACAGAAGGCAGAGCCGGAAGCCGCAGAAAAGAAGCCTGCAAAGAAGCTGAAGAAGAATACCGAGGAAAAGAAGCCGGAAGCAAAGACAGCTCCAGTCAAGACGGAGGAAAAGAAACCGGAAGCAAAGACAGCTCCAGTCAAGACAGAGGAAAAGAAGCCGGAAGTAAAGGCAGCTCCAGTCAAGACAGAGGAAAAGAAGCCGGAAGTAAAGACAGCTCCAGTCAAGACAGAGGAAAAGAAGCCGGAAGTAAAGACAGCTCCAGTCAAGACGGAGGAAAAGAAGCCGGAAGTAAAGGCTGCTCCAGTCAAGACTGAGGAAAAGAAGCCGGAAGTAAAGGCGGCTCCAGTCAAGACAGAAGAAAAGAAGCCGGAAGTAAAGGCTGTTCCAGTCAAGACAGAAGAAAAGAAGACCGAAGTCAAGCAGAATTCCAAAAAGAAGAACGACAAGAAGGATAAGCCTCAGGCTAAGGCTCAGGACAGAGGCGAAAGAACAAAGCTTAACGTATCCTTCAGCTCAGAGACAGCTCAGACTTCTACTCAGAGAAGAACTGTTGATACAAGAGGAAGCTACATTGATCTTGACAAATACAACGAACGTTATGACCAGATGGCTTCCGGTAACAATAAAAAGCACGGCGGAGAGAATTACTCCTCCAAGAAGCAGAAGATCAACCAGAAGTCCAGCCAGAGAAACCGTCAGCAGTTCTCCAGAAAGGAAACTGAAACTGAAAAGCTCAAGAGACTGGAACTGGAGCGTGCAAGAAAGCAGCAGCTCAAGGTTCTTATTCCCGATTCTATTACAGTAGGCGAGCTTGCTACACGTCTTAAAGTGACAGCAACTGATGTTATCAAGAAGCTCATGGGACTCGGTATAATGGCTTCTATCAATCAGGAGATAGACTTCGATACAGCGTCTCTCGTTGCTGAGGAGCTTGGTGCAAAGGTAGAAAAGGAAGTTATCGTTACCATTGAGGAGCGTCTTATCGACGACAGCGACGATGACGATACAAATCTTGAACCAAGATGTCCTGTTGTATGCGTTATGGGACACGTTGACCACGGTAAGACTTCTATTCTTGACCGTATCAGAGGTGCTCACGTTGCCGCTGGAGAAGCCGGCGGAATTACACAGCACATTGGTGCTTATCAGGTGAATGTAAACGGACAGGATATCACATTCCTTGATACTCCCGGACACGAAGCGTTTACTTCAATGCGTGCAAGAGGTGCGAATACAACTGATATCGCTATCCTCGTAGTAGCCGCAGACGACGGTATCATGCCGCAGACTGTTGAATCCATCAACCACGCAAAGGCAGCTGGAATTTCTATTATCGTTGCTATCAACAAGATGGATAAGGAAGGTGCAAATCCTGACAGAATCAAGGAAGAGCTTACAAAGTACGACATCGTATGCGAAGAATGGGGCGGCGATGTAATCTGTGTACCTGTGTCAGCCAAGACAGGCATGGGTTTTGATGATCTTCTTGAAAACGTTCTTCTCGTTGCCGAGGTCAAGGAGCTTAAGGCTAATCCTGACCGTCTTGCAAAGGGAACAGTTATCGAAGCACGTCTTGACAAGGGCAGAGGTCCTATCGCAACACTTCTCGTACAGAACGGTACTCTCAAGCAGGGCGATGTTCTTATCGCAGGAACTGCTGTCGGAAGAGTCCGTGTAATGACAAATGACAAGGGCAGAACAGTAAAATCTGCCGGACCTTCTGTGCCGGTAGAAATCACCGGTCTTGCTGACGTTCCGAGTGCAGGCGATATCTTCAATGCGGTTGAGGATGAAAGACTTGCAAGAGAACTCGTTGAAAAGAGAAAGCATGAGGCAAAGCAGGAGCAGTTCAACGCTTACCGCAAGGTTACACTTGACAACCTCTTCAGCCAGATTGCAGAGGGCGAAATCAAGGAACTTCCTGTTATCGTCAAGGCTGACGTTCAGGGCTCTGTTGAAGCTGTAAAGCAGTCGCTTGAAAAGCTCTCCAACAACGAGGTAAGAGTAAGAGTAATTCACGGAGCAGTAGGTGCTGTCAAGGAAAGTGACGTAATGCTTGCAAACGCTTCAAATGCGATTATCGTCGGCTTCAACGTAAGACCGGATCCCGTTGCTTCTGAAAGTGCTGCAAGAGACGGCGTTGATATCCGTCTTTACAGAATCATCTATGATGCTATCGAGGAAATTACAACTGCTATGAAGGGTATGCTTGCACCGAAGTACAGAGACGTAGAACTCGGACGTGTAGAGGTTCGTCAGGTATACAAGATTTCTAACGTCGGAATGGTTGCAGGAAGCTACATTCTCAGCGGTAAGGTACAGAGAGGCTGTCAGGTTCGAGTTGTCCGTGACGGAATCATTATCGCAGACGATAAGATTTCAGGTCTCAAGCGCTTCAAGGATGATGTAAAGGAAGTTGCAGAGGGCTATGAATGTGGTATCAGCCTTGAAAAGTTCAGCGATGTCAAGGAAGGCGATATCTTTGAAACATACTATGTTGAGGAATACAGGGAAGACTAAAGGAAACACTGCACAAAGCACGCTTTGCGGCTTTGCACAAGCTTTAGGCTGTGTTGCCTGAAAGTAATTGCCGTACAGAGTCCGTCTGCGGATTCTGTGCGGAACAGATTAAAATTAATGATGTAAAGGGGGCATACTCATGAAATATAACAGAATGAGCAACGCCGATATGCTTCAGTACTGTAAGGAAGCATTGGCATGGAAGGACTTCGGACCGATTGATATATACTTTTTTGAATCAGTCAGAAGAATTCTTCTCGGACAGTGCAGTCCGGTCGAAGATCAGGAGGATATGATCGGTGACCTTATGGGTGTTGAGCGTCCTGTCAGTGACAAGGAGCTTGAGCCAGAGTATCACAAATATGCAGATATTTACTATAACGAAGAAGGGGACGATGAAATCCCCGATTACAGTATGAGCGAGGAGGAAGAGGCTTTCTCTGACGATATTTTCAGAGATGGCTTCTTTGAGACTGTCTCCGCAGCTGAGGAGCAGGAAGATACTACGCTTGACGACAGTGCAGAGACTGATGAAGTGTCTGACGCTGACCAGATCTTTACTGTAAATATCTGATCCCGTTGTATATAGAAAGGAAATTATGCCGAATTTTAAAGGAAGCCGTATGGCTGAGGATATAAAAAGAGAAATGACGGCGATCCTGCGTGAGCTTAAAGATCCGAGGATCGACAGTATGCTGACTATCGTGAGGGCAGATCTGTCCGGAGATATGTCAAACTGCAAGGTCTATGTTTCAAGCTTTGCGGGAATAGAAAAGGCAAGGGAATCCGTCAAAGGACTTAAAAGTGCTTCAGGATTCATCCGCAGGGAGCTTTTCCACAGACTTAAAATGCGGAAATCTCCTGAACTGACCTTCATAGCCGACAACTCTATCGAAAGAAGTGCTGAAATCAGCAAAAAGCTGAATGATCTTATTTAAGGGAGGAAAGCTATGTATATAGGATTCAGTGAAGCAGAAGAATTCCTGAGAAACTGCGAGGACGCGGTTATCATAACTCACCGCAATCCTGACGGCGACTGTATCGGAGCAGGCTTCGGTTTGCAGGATATTCTCTCACAGCTGGGTATTCGCAGCAAGGTTGTCTGCAGCGATGATTTTCCGCAACGATATGCCTTCATGACCAGCAGAGGCAATCAGTACGTCGATTTTGAGCCTAAGACTATCATTGCTGTTGATATAGCTGATGTAAAGCTCATGGGCGACTATGAGCGTATCTATGGCGATAAGGTGCAGTTCTGCATCGACCACCATATCTCAAACAAAAATTATGCAGAGAAAACGCTGCTTCAGGCTGAAGCAGCGGCTGCCTGCGAGATTATCTATGCCCTTGCGAAGTTCATGGGTGTAGAGATAACCAAACACTGTGCGACCTGCCTTTATACAGGTATCGCAACCGATTCGGGATGCTTTAAGTATGACTGCACAACTCCTCGTGCCCACGAGATTGCGGCGGAAATGATGAGAAACTACGATATCAATTTCGCACGGATAAACCGTTATATGTTTGATGTCAAATCCAGAGGCAGACTCATGCTGGAAAGCAGGCTGAGCGAGCTTATGGAGGAAAATCTTGACGGCAGACTTGTTATAGTTGCCGTAACACAGGATATGATGAACAAAATGGGCGTATCTATGGAGGAGCTTGAGGGCTTTGCTCCGCTGACAATCCAGCTTGAAAATACAGAGGTCGGAATCCTTATGCGTGAGCGTGAGGACGGAGTTTTCAAATGCTCGTTCCGTTCAGCTAATGATGTCAACGTTTCGGAGATATGCCAGACTATCGGCGGCGGCGGTCACGCAAAGGCTGCCGGATGTACTCTTGAGGGAACTCTTGAGGACGCAAAGAAAATTCTTATTGAAGCTGTAAGAAAGGCACTGCCATGAACGGAATACTTTGCGTAAACAAACCGGAGGATTTCACATCCTTTGACGTTATTGCAAAGCTTCGTGGAATCCTTAAGATAAAGCGATTAGGTCACGGGGGAACTCTCGATCCCATGGCAACGGGAGTTCTTCCCGTTTTTGTGGGTGCAGCTACAAAAGCCTGTGACATAATACCGGACAACACGAAAAGCTATCTTGCCGGATTCAGACTGGGATACACCTCCGATACACAGGATGTATGGGGAAATGTCAGTAAATGCTCCGGAAAGGCTGCCGGTGTGGATGAGCTAATGGCGATCCTTCCGGAATTTACCGGAAATATAATGCAGCTTCCACCGATGTATTCTGCTGTTCAGGTGGACGGAAAGCGTCTTTATGACCTTGCACGACAGGGCATAGAGGTTGAGCGTACTCCGAGAGAGATAGAGGTGTATTCTCTCAGCGTATCCGGATATGATCCTGATACCTGTGAGGGCGTACTCAGAATATCATGCGGAAAGGGTACCTATGTCCGTACCATTATAAATGATATTGGCGAAAAGCTTGGCTGCGGCGGAATAATGACTTCGCTTGTGAGGACATCCTCCGGCGGCTTCATGCTGGATGAATGCTACACTCTGGAGGAAATACAGAAGGCAGCGAATGAGGGCAGAACAGAGGAGCTTATCATTCCGATTGAGAGAGTTTTCGATTCACTGCCGAAGCTTTATCTGAGTCCTGTTCAGACGAGAATGTACAGAAACGGCGTGAAACTTGATATTGAAAGAGTACATGGAATAATGAAGAATGCTGACAGATACAGCGTATACGGCAGCGACAGGAGCTTTATCGGTACGGCAGTGACCGACCGTGAAGCCGGAGTTCTTCGTGTCGGAAAGAATTTTATCTGAGGTGAAGCTATGAGCATAAAAAAATGTGCTGTTGCTCTCGGAATATTCGACGGAGTTCATCTCGGACACCGTGCCGTGCTTGACCTTGCACTTGAACAGGAAAAAAACGGTCTTACGCCGGCTGTCTTTACGTTCAGTCCGTCGGCTGTACTCCGCAAGACAAGCGGTCAGGACGGTTATATATACAACTGGTCTCAGAAATTTCATATACTTCAGAGGCTCGGATTTTCAGGAGAAAATATTCATTTCGTTGACCTCGAAGATGTCTGCGGACTTACCGGTGAAGAATTCTGTGAAAAGATTTTAAAGAATCGCTTCCTTAATGCGGAAGCAGTCTGTTGCGGAAATGATTTCAGATTCGGCAGGGATGCGTCCTGCGGTATTGAGGATTTGAGACGTTTCGGTAAAAACTGCGGCTTTGAGGTGCATACGGCAGATGATGTAAAAATTGACGGAATAACTGTATCTTCCAGTGAAATACGTCAGCTGCTTCTGGGCGGCGGAATTGAAAAGGCAGAGAGACTTCTGGGTATGCCGTACAGAATCTCAGGAAAGGTTGTTCACGGCAACGAAATAGGCAGAACGATAGATTTTCCGACAATAAATCAGGAATATACTGACGGTCAGCTTGTTCCTGAATTCGGTGTATATCAGACGGTTACGGTCGTAGACGGCGTGAAATACAGTTCAGTAACCAACGTCGGGGTAAAGCCGACTATCGGGGGCGAAAGAAAACCGCTTGCTGAAACGCATATACTTGATTTTGCCGGTGACCTGTATGACCAGTATATAGAAGTTGAGTTCTGTAAATTTATCCGACCTGAGATGAAATTTTCGTCCGTTGAGGAACTGAAAATTCAGATAGCAAGAGATATCAGCGAGAGCGTATAAAATATTAAGAAAAATTCAGAGTATTTTCACTCTGCTTTCACAATACAGATATAACATAATAGAGATACGGCAGAATTTTCTGTCAGAAAAAATCAAGGAGGAAACCTGATGATAGAGGTTAAAAACCTTACGAAAAGATACGGCGAAAAGCTGGCTGTAAATGATATAAGCTTTACAGTCGAAAAGGGCGAGATCCTGGGCTTTCTCGGACCTAACGGTGCCGGAAAATCCACAACAATGAATATGCTTACCGGATATATTTCGTCCACATCCGGACAGATTCTTATAAACGGCAAGGATATTTTCACACAGCCGAAGGAGGCAAAGGCAAATATCGGATATCTGCCTGAAATCCCACCGCTTTATATGGATATGACTGTTGACGCATACCTCAACTTCATGTTCGATCTCAAGAAATGCAAGCTTCCGAGAAGAGCCCATCTTCAGGATGTATGCGATCTCTGCAAGATCAGCGACGTAAGAAAAAGAGTTATAAAGAATCTTTCAAAGGGCTACAAGCAGAGAGTAGGTCTTGCACAGGCACTTATAAATAATCCGCCGGTGCTTATTCTTGACGAGCCTACCGTAGGTCTTGACCCGAACCAGATCATTGAGATAAGAACGCTTATCAAGAAGCTCGGAAAGAAGCATACGGTTATCCTTTCATCCCACATTCTGCCGGAAATTCAGGCAGTCTGCGACAGAATCATCATCATCAACAAGGGAACAGTTGCCGCTGACGGAACAGCCGACGAAATTGCAAAGAACATCACCAACGAACACAAGATGACTATGCGTATCGAGGGTGAAACACATACTGCTTCCGATAAGGAAAAGATTACTGCCGCAATCAGAGCCATAGAGGGCGTAAAGTACGTCCGTGCCGATATGGAGCGTGAAAAGGGTATCTACGACTATGATATCGAGACTGACGGCAAGACTGATGTCCGCCGTGAGATCAACAAAATATGCGGTGAAAACGGCTGGAATATCATGATGCTCCAGCTTTCAGACCTCACACTTGAGGATATCTTCCTTAAGATTACAATGGGCGAGCAGCTTGAACTCCAGAGGAAAAAGGAAGAAAAGAAGCCCCGTGTAAAAATCAATCTTGTGACTGAGGGCAGTGAGGAAGCCGCAGCGTCAGATGAAGAAAACACAGAGGAAAAGGAAACTGACGAAAACGAAGAAAAGTCAGAAAATGCAGGAGGTGACAAATAATGGGTGCTATATACAGACGTGAAATGGGATCGTTCTTTACATCAGGTCTCGGATATGTTTTTCTTACAGTATTTTATGCTTTTTCGGGCTACTTCTTTTATACAAAGGTAATTGAGTCCGGAATTTCAGATACATCGCCCATGTTTGCCAGTATGTTCATAATGTTCATATTCCTCATTCCTGTTCTCACCATGAGACTGCTCAGTGAGGAAAAGAAGAACAGAACAGATCAGGGACTTCTTACGGCTCCGGTAAATCTGTGGGAAATCGTAATGGGCAAATACCTTGCCGCATTCACACTTTTCTTAATTGCTGAATGTATCGTTTTCGTATACGCACTTTTACTCAGATATCTTGGCAGCGTAGTGTGGACGTCTCTTATCGGAAACTTTGCTGCTATGCTCTTCCTCGGAGCTGCCTTTATCGCAATCGGACTCTTTGTTTCTTCTCTTACTGAGAATCAGATGTCCGCAGCTGTTGTAAGCTTCGTTGTAATGATTGTGTTCTATCTCTTCGATGAAACTCTTCTTCTCAGAGTTTCAAATGACAGAATCCGTGAGATTCTTTCAGCACTTTCTTTCCGTACAAGATATTACGAATTCACAAAGGGAGTATTCAGCTTGTCAAGTATCATTTTCTTCCTGAGTACAGCATTTCTCTTTAACTTCTTCACAGTGAAGGTTCTTGAGAAGAGACGCTGGAGCTGATGGTAAATGAAAGGAAGGTGTGATATATTATGAGTAATAATGAAAAAGAAACAAAAAAGAAGGTTGAGACTGCTCCGGAAGCTACTGAAAAGAAGAAAACCGGAATGAAGTCGTTAAAATATGGCTCCATGTCTGCAATTATTATTGCAATCGTTGTTGCAATCGTTGTTGTAGTAAATATCATGGCTATCGAAATGGAAAAGCGTAATCCCATGAAGATAGACCTCACAAAGGATAAGCGATACGACATAAGCGAAGAAACTATCGAAGTGCTTGGAAAGCTTGAAAGGGATGTTGATATCCTTGTTACCATGCCCAAAAGCGATTTTGAAGTACTTGCCGAAAATCAGTCAGCTTATATGAGCTATCAGCTTCAGATGATGAATCAGTACTACGGTACAAACTACAATGAAACAATTGAGGTTCCGTATGATATGATTCCCGTTATCCTTGAAAAGTACGAGATGTATTCAAGAAAGGGCGACGGAAAGGGTAATGTAAACGTAAAATACGTGGATCTCAGCATTGATCCTGACGCTGTTACAAAATATCAGTCAAATTACGACGGCGGAGAAATTGCCTCAAACAGCATTGTTATTGCGTCCGGCGATAACGTAAGAGTAATTCCTACGGCAGATATAGTTTCAATGCTTGCCGTTGACGAGGCTGCAATGCAGAACAATACCTTCTCCCTTGTTTTTGCTGGAGAAAGCAGGATTACTTCCGATATCATGAACGTGGTTGATACAAATATCATCGACGTAGCTATCATAAAGACAGCCAATGGGCAGGATATTTACAGAACTGATGACGCAGATATCGTTACTGCAATTGAAAACGAGCTTCTAAGCAAAAACGGATACAGCTGTACTTCTGTTGATATCATAAAGGATGAGCTTGATACTGAAAAGTATGATATGGTGCTGATTCCCATGCCTCAGAATGACTTTACAGAGGATGGCATCAAAAAGCTTCAGGACTTCCTCTACAACGATGAAATGTACGGCAAGAATATGGTATTCATTCCGTGCTATACAAACATCAACTCCCCGAACCTTGATGAGTTCCTTGCCGATTGGAGTATTAAAATAGAAAACGCTCTTATCGGTGATCCAAAGAACTATATGGGCGATTATCCGGGCATCCTGCTGTCAGTAAGCGATGATGAGTCAGTAGGCGAGCTTCCGAATAAATCCCTGCCGATTATTGCTCCGTTCTCAAGAGAAATCAGCGTTCTCGGAAAGAATAACCAGAATGTAGTGACAGAAGTACTCAAATCCTCACAGACATCGGGAATTCTTCAGAGACTTGACGAGGAAGAAAATACCGATACACTTGCAGGTGCAAGAAATGTTGCAGTTATCTCAAAGAGAGAAAGAGCTGAGCAGCTTGATATATACACAAGCCGTGTAATGGCGTTCGGAAGCAGCATGATGTTTTATAACGAGTATATGGTTCAGACAGGTACCTACAACAATGCCAATGTTATACTCAATATGCTGAATATAGCAAATGGCAAGGAGGTAAGTGCAGTTATTCCTGAAAAGGCACTCCAGCAGAACTATATTGCACCTACGTCAGGTGAATCAAGAGCTATCAAGATTATAATCGTAGTTATTGCGGCAGGCATTGCAATTACAGGTCTTGTCGTACTCTTAAGGAGAAAGAACAGATGATGAAAAAAGAGGTCAAGGGAATAATCGCTCTCAGCGGAGTGCTTGCTGTTCTTGGCGGAGGACTGGCTGTTATGAAGCTTACGGATAAATCCGGCAGCGAATCCTCTGACAGTAAGGACATTACGGCAGTCGAGACTACTACTGCTCCGGAGGGAAGTGGAATAATTCTTGTCAGTGATGGCAATTCCGACAGCGAAGGACTTGTCGTGAAGGTTCATGTAAAGAACAGCGAGGACGAGTTTAATGTAATTATGACGGACAGACCGACAGATCAGATAGCAGCCAAATACAATATCGAGGGCTGTGAGGATATTGACATTGATACGGGTGTGGTTTCTACGCTTGTCAATAATGTCAATGGAATTGCGTCAGCTGGTCTCATAGCCGAAAACTGCAGTGATCTCTCAAAGTATGGTCTTGATAATCCGGAGATATCCGGAGAAATGACGTATGAATCCGGAAAGACGGTGAAGTATCACCTTGGTATAAAGAATCCTGCGAATACCGGCACCTCCTACTTTATGGTGGAAGGAAGCAATGATGTATATGTCGTTGAGAACAGCCGTTTTGCCAATTACTATAAGACGGTCAAGGATTTTATCAGCAAAACCATGCTTGCTTCTCCGGCAGACGAGGATATGCCCATTGTTGAAAGCCTTGTTCTTGAGAGAGAGGATATTGATTACAGAATTGTTCTTGAGCCAAGTGAAACAAGTACGGACAGCAATGCCGGCGGCACTTCTGCTACGCATGAAATGATTGAGCCTATCAGCTCATACCTTAACGTTGAGAAGTCCTCAGAGATCACGCACGGAATGTTCGGGCTTGTTGCAAGCGAGGTATACGCATACCGCTGCACAGGGGATGATCTTAAGAATGCAGGTCTTGACAAGCCGTTCTGCCGCACTGAAATGAAGTGCGATGACGAAAATGATTACGTTCTGCTTCTCAGCAAAATGCAGTCTGATGAGGACAAGGGACAGTTCTGCTACGCTATGTTCGAGGGCGGAAAGGTTATCTATACACTTACAGCAGAAAAGGCTCCGTGGGTAACGGTAATGCCTGTTGATATTGCTTCAAGAATCATGGTCGGCAATACCGTATGGAACATCACTGATCTTTCAGTCAGCCTGAGTACCGGAGAATCCGGAGTGTTCAAGCTTGCACCGATTGATCCGACAAAGGAAACAAACAATACCGCTGAGGATTTCAAAGCAGAGCTTAACGGCAAGGAGATTCAGTATGAACGCTTCAGACGCTTCTATAAGTATCTTGTATCGGCAAACGCTGAGGATCTTGTGATCGGCGAGGTGACTCCGGAGGGAGAGCCTCTTGTGGTGCTTGAATATACTGACGGCTATGTCGGCAGGGACTATAAGTTTGAGTTCTATGAATATTCTCCCATGACAGTTCTTGTTGCAGTAAACGGAGAATGCAGATTTTTTGGAAGCCGTGCTTATGTTGATAACCTCATTGAAAACGTCAGAAGGCTTGAAACAAACGAAGAATTCCTGACAACATGGAAATAATATTTTGACGGAGGTACTATATAATGAACGACAATTTTCTGATGTATAAGGGTTATCCTCTTGTGAGAAAGGGTAACGAAATATATTATGGCTATATGGCAGATCCTTATGTAATCTGGATTCAGATTCTTGAGACAAAGGATAATACAGCTTCAAAGGTGAGAGTTATACAGATGTCCACAGAAACAGCTGATCCGATGAAGGCATTCGTAAAGAATATGGAAAAGGAATGCGGACTTTATGAAGCTCTTGATATAGCCAATGTATGGCTTGAAAAGGCACTTAAGTAATAGTTGGGGCGGATATATTATCCGCCCTTTTTTTGAATTACAAGATATAATTTGAACATTTGTAGAGGCGCTGAGTTCGCCCCTACTGAAAAAACAAAAGGCAGTCATTTGGTGACTGCCTCAGCGTGTAGAAAAAGTATGTTGTAGGGGACGATGCCCACATCGTCCCGGGCTGATGTAGGCATCAGCCCCTACGAATTGGCTGTATATCGTTGTTCTGTGTAGGAATGGATATTATACGCCCGCAATTTCGAAACGAAATTCATGTTTTTCAACAATCTCAGGCAGTCATTCGTGACTGCCTTTCATTTACATAAGTGTATTATCTTCTGTTAAGAAGCTTCTTTGCCGTTTCCATAAGCGATTTATAATTGCTCCAGACAACGAATCCGAGGAGAAGGATTATCCAGAGAACGTAGAATACGGGCTTTGCGACGATAAACCAGCACATGAAGCAAAGTGCGATAGTATTCAGCATGGAATTAATTCCGTTGAAGCGGAAAGGAATATAATATCTTGCGTCGATAATTCTTGCCCAGAAGCAGAGGTAGTAGCTGAGGAAGGTTGCGATTGCCGCACCCTGAATTCCCCATTCAGGAATGAGGAAGAAATTGAGAACGATATTCGCCATACTTGCAGCGAAGCTTGTCCAGAAGGAATTCTTCGTATGCTTAGTCGCTGTGTAGATACTGCTGAGGAACTGATCAAGGCACATGAACAATGATGCCATTACAAGTACAGGTGTGTAGATGTAAACACTGCTGTATTCTCCGAAATTCTTGGTGGTTACGAATAACGGTGTGATGATCTGGATTCCGGCTATGAGACAGGCAGAGGAGATAAACAGCAGAGCTTCATACGCACGGTAGACCTTTTCGTAGAAGTGGCTTCTGTCCTTGGAGTTGTTTTCCATGATAGCCGACATATTCCATGCCTGAAAGAAGATAGTTGATACCATGGATATGAGGTTGGGAACTTTGGTTGCATATCCGTAGATACCTGCGGCACTTTCGCCGAGAGTAACCCTGTCGCTGTGCATATAGCGGATGAAAAGGCGGTCTGAGAATCCAGTGATAACCCACATGACTACCGTAGGAATCAGGGGGATTGCAAAACGCATCATGCTTGTCGCAAGCTTTTTGTTGTAGTATTGTATGTTGAGGTCTGTATGGAGCTTTGCAACAACAAAGAGAAACAACGCAGAGCAGAGATCGGAGAGGATAACCGCAAGCATGAATCCGCTTACGCCCCAGTGAAGAACGGAAATGAAAATGATATTGAAGATGAAAAGTGTAAGCGTTGCAAGGATTCCGTCCAGAGAGAAAAGCTTTACCATACCCTTGGCTCTTACGAACTGTGAGCAGAGCGATCTGAATGCCGAGGTACAGACGTATATCAGCAGAAGTATGGTGTATCCGTCTATGAAGTCGAGGAAGCTGACGAGCCTGAGAAGCGGCGACAGAATCAGCATTATTGCAAGACCGGAGCCGTTCAGGATAGTGGCGGTTGTAAAGACCTGTCCCTTGTGATATTTGTTGTCAAGACCGTAGCGTATAACGGCTTCGGTCATGGAAAATGTGAAAATAGGCAGGAGGAAATTCGCTGTAATTTCAAGAAGCTCCTTGGTTGAACTGTCTGCCGGACTGAGGTTTCCGGTGTAAAGTCGTGTCAGGAGGATTACAAGGAATTTTGAACCGAAATTTCCGATAGCGAAGATCATTGTATTGAAAGCAAGCTTTTTATATTTGTCCATTTCTGATTATCACACCCCGTGAATTTGATATACTTATTATAACACAATCCGGAAGATTTGTCATTACTTTTTGGGAAATTCGGTCGGCAAATACAGGATGCTCTTTCAGTGGTTTTTGTAGGAAATGACGAAAAATTACCTTGATATATGTTAAAGTGCAAGAAATTTAAAAAAACAGTATAAAAAGACGTGACATTTTCAGAAAAGTGTGATATAATTATTATGAACATTATGGGGGTATATTGGTATTTGTAAGGAATTGTGCTTTTATACCGTATTGCTCCGGAAAGCAGAGAAAGGAAATTAAAGTTATGGACAACAACTATTCACAGCGTCCGAGAAAAAGAATTACACGTGAAACAGCAAGAAAAAGACAGCTTACTGCACTTTTCGTCATAGCTTTTCTTGTTCTGTTATTCGTTATACTTATAGCAAAAGGCTGTTCAAGCGATAAATCCAAAAAAGGCGGAAGCAGCGATAAGGATACAAAGCCTAAGACAACTTCAGTGACAACAACGGCTCCTGTTGATTCTTCCGTTACCACAACAACGGTGACTCCTGAGGCAACAACTGCTCCTCTTGTGAACACAAGCGGCTTCGAGCTTGACAGATATAGTGTATATCTTAACGTTGGGCAGTCAGAAATGCCCTATGTACAGAAGTATCCTGCTGGCTCTACTGAAGCAGATGAACGCTGGTCTTCAACTGATACAACGATTGCAACAGTGGACGGCATCGGAAATATTACGGCACTTGCTCCTGGTGAGTGCTATGTAACTCTGAAATCTGCCGCTGATCCGACGCAGGAGGTAAATATCAAGGTGACTGTTGCCGATAACGGTAATGCAGGCACAGGAAACGGTGCAGGTACGGTCGAAGGAACAACTGCCGCACAGTGACGGTTGGTTTACTGATAAATACAACTAAAATAATACGGAGCATCTCCCGATAAGGGAGATGCTCCGTTGTTTTTTAATCCTCCGGTATCACGGCAGAAAGTTTTTTAACTCTGCAAAGCTCTATGCGATGATGCTTTACTTCAAGAACGTCAATGTCAAGACCATCCGAAGTGACTGACATCTGAGTTCCGTTGGCTGGGATTTCGCCGAGAACGGCGATAACATATCCGCTGAAGGTATCATATTTGTCAGCAGGAAGAATGATATCAAGTTCCTCGCAGACCTCGCTAAGAGAGGATACGCCGGGAACAGTCCAGATATTATCTTCAAGCTGCTGAAGTCTTGCAGCGGTCTGATCCGATTCATCTTCTGCAAAATCTCCGACAAGCTGTTCAACGAGATCAGTTATAGTGATTATCCCACTCATGCCGCCGTATTCATCGACAACAACGGCAAAACGGCTTGCACCGGATTGCTTCATGGCTTCAAAAAGTCTGTCGGCCTTCATGTTCTCATGGACAAAATAAGGCTCACGGACAGCATTTTTCATGATATTGTCATAGCTTTTGTTTTCAAGGCGGAAGTAATCCTTAGCGTCAAGAACACCGATAACGTTGTCAACGCTTTCACCGCATATCGGGAATACAGAGTGACGTGTGCGGTGGATTGTTTCTTCCCAGACATCGGTAGAATCACTGCTCCAGAGAACGCTTACGTCAGTTCTGTGGGTGCATATCTGATCGGCAGTAAGGTCGTCGAAAGCGAATACGTTCTTGATGATCCTGTTTTCATCTTCGTCGATAGTACCTTTTTCTGCGCCGGCATCGGACATCATAAGTATTTCTTCTTCAGTCACCGTATTTTCGCTCTTGTCGGGATCAACGCCTAAAATTCGCAATATACCGCCGGAAATCAGCTTGCTGAGAAGAACAAAAGGTGTAAAGAGCTTTGAAATCAAGACGGTGAATCCGCTGAGACGAAGTGCGGTTTTTTCGGGATTTTTAGCCGCCAGCTTTTTGGGAACGAGTTCGCCTATAATTACTGTGAAAAAGAGTACGATAATTGTTATAACTGTGGCTGATATGAGATTGATAGGTTTTGCAGGTATATCAAGACCTAATTTCAATATGAGATTTGTAAGTCTTCCTGAAAAACTGATTGCTGCGAATGCGGCACCAAGAAGTCCTGTAAAGAGTGTTGCCGCATGGAGCGAAGCCATGAATCTTGAAGGATGCTTAAGCATACGTCTGAGACGTGAGGCTTTTTTTCCTCCGCTTACCGCCAGTTTTTCAAGATTGTTGTCGTTTACCATTATTACCGCTGTTTCAGCATAAGTGAAAACAGCATAGATTATCATTAATACAATTTGCAGAATAATATCCGCAGCCATTCTGAATCCTCCGTTACTTTTGTTTTATTTTTCAGTATGTGATTATCCGTCTAACACAGCTGATAATGCTTGTTCCTGAATATAACGGGGCGAATGAAGTGAATATTATAACTGACGTCAGGACCAGCGTCCATTAAGGATTTCACCTCCACGGGACAGTGCATTTTCGGCACAATCCTTCATAGTATATTTATATAATTATATCATTAGTCGCAGTTTTTTTCAAGTGATAATACAAAATGTTTCTGAAATATGGTGTTTTGGTATAATTATACTGCACTGATTTGGTAATAATGACGGTTGTTTTTTGCGTCAGGAGAAAAGTTGCACAGAAAAGGGGGGTGGTTTTTTGCAGTATTTCTACAAAAACCGGAAATGATACTTCTTGACAATTATTGTGAATGGTGATATTATATTAAATGTAAAAGGGAGTAGCTTCCCGACAGATAGTCGGGTGTCCGCATCGCCATAACCACGGCTTATGCTGTCGGGCGGGCAGGGCTTATGCTTTAGCAAGACTTTTATTGCACCTTGATATGAATTTTCGTGTCAGGCTGCAATAAAAGTCTTTTTTTGTCTGCGGGTATGCACTCTCTCATATTTATAGAAACGGAGAAAGAGAATATGAATTACTTCAATCAGGATGGAGAAAAAGTAATCAGTCAGCTTGGCTCTGACAGATCAAAAGGTCTGACAGACGCTCAGGTTACTGAAAGCCGTCAGAAATACGGTGAAAATGCCATTACCGAAGAAAAACAGAAAAGCATCTTTATGGTTTTTCTGGAGCAGTTCGCTGATCTTCTTGTTGCGATCCTCATAATTGCATCGATTGTTTCGATGATAAGCGGTGAGATCGGAAGTACTATCGTTATCCTTGTTGTTCTTATCATGAATGCTATTCTTGGTACTGCACAGCACGTCAAGGCTCAGAAATCGCTCAACAGCCTCAAGGCTATGAGTTCGCCCAATGCAAGAGTTATCAGAAACGGTGTTCAGACGGAAATTCCGGCATCAGAGGTCGTAGTCGGCGATATCCTCCTCATTGAAGCCGGTAACGTTGCCGCAGCTGACGGACGTCTTCTTGAAGCGGCTTCACTTCAGATAAACGAAAGTGCTCTCACCGGAGAATCACTCAACGTTACAAAGTCTGTTGACACTATTGAGAAGGATGAACTCCCTCTTGGTGACCGAGTTAATATGATTTACAGTGGCTCAAATATCTCCAACGGACGTGGTGTGGCAGTTGTTACAGCTGTCGGAATGGAAACGGAAATCGGAAAAATAGCTTCCCTCATGCAGAACGCAAAGAAGAAAAAGACTCCGCTTCAGGTAAGTCTCGATAAGTTCAGCAAGATTCTTTCCATTGCCGTTATTGCTATCTGTATCGGCGTATTCCTCATGACATATTTCATAAACGGCAAGGCTGTTGTTGACGCTATGATGTTTGCAGTAGCTCTTGCGGTTGCCGCAATTCCTGAGGCTCTCAGTTCAATTATCACTATCTCGCTTGCTATCGGTACACAGAAAATGTCAAAGCAGAAGGCTATTATCAAGGATCTCAAGGCTGTTGAGGGGCTTGGCTGCGTATCTATCATCTGCTCCGACAAGACAGGTACACTTACACAGAATAAAATGACAGTCCGTGATACAACAGCTCCCAGCTTCCGTGCAACTCAGGAACTCAAGTTTGCTATGGCACTCTGTAACGATGCCGCAAAATCAGGCGATACATGGCTTGGTGATCCCACTGAAACAGCCCTGTCTGCTTATCTCGGCGATGAGGAATACAGCAGAATTCGTACAGAAAATCCCCGTATTGACGAAATTCCTTTCGACAGTGACAGAAAACTTATGACGACTGTACACAACTTCAACGGTGATCGTACAGCCTTCACAAAGGGTGCTGTTGATGTTCTTCTTCCGAGAATGAGATTTGTCCTTACAGATGAGGATATCCGCCCCATAAATCCGGAGGATTTAGAGGAAATAAAAAAAGCAAATCTCGGATATTCCGAAAACGGCATGAGAGTTCTCTGCTTTGCAAAGAAGATTCTCAAAACAGATGCCGCAGTTACTCTCGATGACGAGTGTGATTACATCTTCGTCGGACTTGCGGCTATGACTGATCCTCCTCGTGAGGAAAGCAAGGCTGCCGTTGCAGAATGTATCTCTGCTGGAATCAAGCCTATCATGATAACCGGCGACCACAAGCTTACTGCTGTTGCTATCGCTAAGGAAATCGGTATCTACAAGGACGGCGATATCGCTATGGACGGTACCGAGCTTGATAATATTTCTGACGAGGAGCTTTCTGCAAAACTGGAGAAGATTTCTGTATATGCACGAGTTTCACCTGTTCACAAAATCAGAATCGTTGGTCTGTGGCAGGCTAAGGGAATGGTAGTTGCCATGACAGGCGACGGTGTAAATGACGCTCCCGCACTTAAAAAGGCTGACGTCGGCGTTGCAATGGGAATCACCGGAACAGAGGTTTCAAAGGATGCCGCTTCAATGATCCTTGCGGACGATAACTTTGCTACTATCGTCAAGGCTGTTGCAAACGGACGCTGCATCTACGGCAATATCAAGAACGCTATCAAGTTCCTTCTTGCCGGAAATGCCGCTGCTATCCTTGTAGTTCTTCTGACTACAATTTTCGATCTGCCGCTGCCTTTCAGTCCGGTACACCTTCTGTTCATCAACCTTCTTACAGACTCACTTCCGGCACTTGCTCTCTGTATGGAGCCTATGCAGCCCGGAGTTATGAAGGAAAAGCCACGTTCATCCAAGGAATCTATCCTCAACAAGGAAACAAGCGTATATATCCTCGTTCACAGTATCATGATAGCTTCATGCGTAATGGCTGCATTCATGATCGGAAACGGCGTTTCACCTGCTATGGCAAGCACAATGGCATTCGGGACACTCTGTCTTGCACGTCTTTTTGAGGGCTTCGACAGCCGTGGAAAGTACTCACTTGCCAAGCTTGGCTTCACAAAGAATATGTTCTCAATCGGTGCATTCCTTGCCGGAGCACTTTTCCTTGTGTGCGCTCTTATGATAACTCCTGTACATGGCTTCATGAATGTAAGCAATGAATTTACTGCCGTAAATTTGCTTCAGGTAGTCGGATTTGCTGTAATTCCTTTTGCCGTTACACAGATTCTCAGAATGGTCAGAGAGGCTGTTTCAAAGAAATAAATTGACGAAAAATTTCATATATGCTATAATTAACCTGTCCGGTATAATAGCAGTTATCATCTTATCAGAGATTTATATATGTTTTGATTGAGGAAAACCCTTTTGAAAAAGGGTTCTCCCAACGGGAGCCTGTCCCCTCTGGCAGCATAGCTGCCATCTCCCCACTCAGTGGGGAGTAATCCTCAAACTCCTTTCCTAAAACTTTCAGTATTAAATTTCAGCCGGATAGAGTGTGCTTGAAGAAAAACATTATTTTCTTATTGTTTATGCACACCCTATCCGGCTGAAATTAGTATTAAAAGTCTTTGGAAGGGGGCTTGGGGGAAACCTTTCCTCAGAAAGGTTTCCCCCAATAAATGCATATAAACCTTTAATAAGAAAATCACAGTTATTCCAGACAGGTTTTTTGGAGGATAAAGCTATGGAATTTATTCTTGGTATAGTTGTTATAGTAGTTCTTTGCATAATACTGGGAGTTCGGGCGGATTTTATGATAATCGGTGCTTTGGGAATTCTTGGTCTGATAGTTTTGGCGACGGCGTTATTTTTCATCGTATTCATGGGGATTCTTCTTTTTTCAAAGAAGAAAAAAGCTGTTTTCGGCGGCGTAGAAAAAAAGGACGACAGAAAATTCAAAACAGCCGTCTACATTATAGAGGGCAGAGAATATCAGTGTTTTTTTCCGGCAGAACCGGAATTTGTATACAAAAAAGACAAGACATACCGTGTGATGCTTAATCGCCGGCTGGGACGTGTTTTCGATGGTTTTGCGATTACGACGTGCATCTGCGGATTTTTATTCAGCATGGCTGCCATTACCGGTGCAGTTATGCTGGTTCTGTGGATAATATAGAATTTGAAAGGACAGGCACATGAAATATTTTGATTTCCACACGCATGCGTTTACAGATCAGCTTGCGGAACGTGCAGTTTCCGGATTGAGTGCAACAAGTGGAATCGAGCCGGCAACGGACGGAACTCTTGGCGGTCTGAGAAAAATCATGGGTAAAAACGGCATAAGCGGAGCAATGATACTTCCCGTTGCGACAAAACCCACTCAGCAGATGACAATTAACAACTGGGCGGCTGAGATAATGGGGGACGGGATTTTCTGCTG
The DNA here is from genome assembly GCA_017516465.1 of Ruminococcus sp. Classification (GTDB taxonomy): domain Bacteria; phylum Bacillota; class Clostridia; order Oscillospirales; family Ruminococcaceae; genus Ruminococcus. Next base: position 7,453 of record JAFXCR010000025.1, on the reverse strand, counting down.
CGGCTCGGTTCATCCCGACGCTGAGGACGCAGTACAGGAGCTTCGCCGTATAAAGTCGCTGGGACTGTACGGTGTGAAGCTTCACTCGGAGTATCAGTATTTCTGTCCGGACGAGGAGAGGATGTTCCCGCTTTACGAGGAAATGGAAAAACTCGGACTTATCGCTGTTTTTCACGGCGGCTGGGATCCTTACGGACAGGATGAGGTACGGGCAGTTCCACGAAGCTTCGCCACGGTTGCGGAGGAATTTCCGAATCTCAGGATGGTTTCGGCACACATGGGCGGAATGGATCTGTGGGACGATGTTGAACGGTATATCGCCGGAAAATATGAAAATATATGGTTTGATACAGGCGTAGTTGCAAATTATATCAGCGAGGAGCAGATTCTCAGACTTATCAGGCTTCACGGAGCAGACAGAGTTCTTTTCGGAAGCGATTGTCCGTGGGATAATCCGGCGGAGGAAATTTCACTTATAAATTGTCTGCCGCTGTCGGAAGAAGAACGAGAGCGTATTTTTTATAAAAATGCGGAAATGCTTATAGGGATAAAGGAGTAGGGTATATGAAAAAACTTCTGTTTATAGGGGATGTTGTCGGAAAGGCAGGCTGTGATTTTCTGCGGTCAAAGCTTCCGCAGATAAAGCGTGAGTACGGCGTTGATGTAACCGTCGTGAACGGCGAGAATTCCGCTCAGGGGAACGGAATCACACAGCAGTCTGCTGATATGATAATCCGTGCCGGTGCGGATGTTATCACTACCGGAAATCATGCTTTCCGCCGCCGAGAGGCTCTTGAAATTTACGATGAGGATTATATTATCCGTCCGGCGAATTATCCGGAGAGCGGCTGTATCGGCAAGGGTGTATGCGTTCTCGATATGGGAGCATATTCCGTTGCTGTTGTGAATCTCATGGGCACTGTCGGTCTTGATCCGCTTGATAATCCGTTCACGAAGATAGACGAAATACTTGAAAATACAGGTACAAAAAATATTTTTGTGGATTTTCATGCTGAAGCCACTTCTGAAAAGAAGGCAATGGGATTCTTCCTTGACGGCAGAGTTACGGGTGTTTTCGGAACTCATACGCACGTTCAGACCGCTGACGAGTGTATTCTCCGCAGCGGAACTGCATATATAACGGATGCCGGAATGACAGGTCCGGAGTATTCCTGTCTCGGCGTAGAGATAAAGCCGGCACTCGACAGACTGCGTTTCCGTATGCCGGTTAAGTTCAGAGAGTCCGAGGAAAAATGCTTTTTATGCGGAATTGTAGTAACCTTTGATGAAAAAAGCGGCAAATCGCACAAAATTGAGAGGATAAATATAAGATAATTCACAAACTTCTCGAAAAACACTTGCAATTTGACTGGAGATATGGTATATTAATAGTAAGAAAATCCGTGGAAACTAACTTCGTTTTTATGGATTCTTAACCAGCGCACTAAAAGTCGCACAAAAAAATTTACTCACAGGAGGGTCATTACCATGGAAGTTTTAAAAGTAAAATCAAATTCATCACCAAACAAAGTTGCCGGTGCTGTTGCAGGCGTTATCAGAGAGAACAAGGCTGTTGAAGTTCAGGCAGTCGGCGCAGGCGCTGCAAACCAGGCTATCAAGGCTATCGCTATTGCAAGAGGATATCTCGCTCCTATCGGAATAGACCTCATCTGCATTCCCGCTTTCGCTAATATCCAGATCGACGGCGAGGAAAGAACAGCTATCAAGCTGATTTGTGAACAGAGATAAAAATTTGATTTTTCAGGGACGGACACATTGTCCGTCCTTTGATTTTGAATGGAGGTGAGAATATGCCGTCAAAGCTTTTCGGTCAGATAGAATATCTTAAAGGCGTAGGCAGTGCAAGGGGCGAAAAATACCGTAAACTCGGCATAAACTCGCCGTATGAGCTGATTTATCATATCCCGAGGGCGTATCTTGATTTCCGCACTCATGTGCCGGTTTGTCAGGCACCGCTGAATGAATACAGCGTGCTGAAACTCACGATTTTCAGAAAGCTTCCGCCGCAGAGGATAAGGGGCGGTCTTGTGATATGCAAGGCGGCTGCAAGCGACGGCAGAGATGATATCCTCATCGTGATTTACAACAACGTCTATGGATTTCAGGCACTTAAAGAGGGCGGAACGTACTATATGTACGGCAAGGTTACCGGCAATCTGCTTCGTAAGGAGATTACTGCCCCCTTGTATATTGATGCAGGAGAAACTATGCTGATACAGCCGGTATATCGCCTTACACAGGGACTTTCCGTGAATATGGTGAGAACGAATATGTGGCAGGCACTGAATCTTCTTCATGATGAGTCGATTGAAACCCTGCCGGAAGAAATTCTTAGCCAGTATGGATTGAGTCCGCTTGAATGGGCATTGGAAAATATACATTTCCCCGAAAGCGAGGAGGCTTCTGAAACGGCAAGGAGACGTCTTGCGTTTGACGAACTGCTGAAATTACAGCTCGGAATGTCCATGATGAAAAGCCGGAGCCGCCGGAATTCAGCATATAAAATGAACGTGAACGTCGATTATCACGAATTTGAAAGAAATCTTCCTTTTGAAATGACGGGAGATCAGCAGAAGGCTGTCCGTGAGATAATTTCAGATATGTGCCGTGAAGTCCCGATGAATCGTCTATTGCAGGGAGATGTCGGAAGCGGAAAGACAGCTGTTGCGGCGGCAGCATGCTATTTTGCGGCAAAAAATGAAGCTCAGGCGGCACTTATGGCACCCACCGAGATTCTTGCAACACAGCATTTCCGCACGCTCAGCGGATTTCTTGAGCCTTTCGGTGTGAGAGTGTGTCTGTTGACGGGTTCGCTGACCGCAAAGAAAAAAGCCGCTGTCCGTGAGCAGATAGAACAGGGCGAAATTGACGTTATCGTGGGAACTCATGCGATAATTCAGAAGGATGTGAATTACAAATCGCTGGCACTTGTCATCACCGACGAACAGCACCGTTTCGGAGTTGCTCAGCGTGCGGCACTGGCGGAAAAGGGGAATTTTCCGCACAAGCTTGTAATGTCCGCAACGCCGATTCCGAGAACACTTGCACTTATTATTTACGGAGACCTCGATATATCGGCAATAACACAGCTTCCCAAGGGCAGAAGTCCTGTGGAGACATATGCTGTTACGGGAAAACTCCGCAGCCGTGCATTTGGATTTGTCCGTAAAAAGCTTGACGAGGGACGTCAGGCTTATGTGGTCTGCCCGATGATAGAGGACAGCGAAAGCGATCTTTTTGCCGTGAAATCGTATGCGGAAGACGCTGCAAACGGCAATCTGAAGGGATATTCAACGGCTCTGCTTCACGGAAGGATGAGTGCCGCCGAAAAAGACCGCACGATGAAGAGATTCCGTGAGGGGGAAATTCAGGTGCTTATCTGTACGACGGTTGTAGAGGTCGGCGTGGATGTTCCGAATGCGGCTGTGATGGTCATTGAAAATGCCGAAAGATTCGGACTTTCCCAGCTTCATCAGCTTCGCGGGCGAGTGGGACGAGGGAATTTTGAAAGCTCGTGTATTCTCATCACGGACAACACTTCGGACGAGTGTGTGAAGCGAATGAAGATAATGTCCTCAACGACGGACGGCTTTAAGATTTCGGAGGAAGATTTAAAAATGAGAGGGCCGGGAGATTTCTTCGGCAGTGCACAGCATGGACTTCCACCGCTGAAAATTGCCGATATTGCGTGCAATATGGAACTTATGAATATGGCACAGAACTGTGCACGGGAGCTTCTTTCGGCTGATCCGACGCTTTCAAAGCCGGAACACAGGGCACTGAAAATGGATATTCTCAGGCTGTTTGAGAAGGATATTACCGGGTGAGCGAGGACGTGAGCTGACACTGGGATTCCAAATGAAGGATTCTGCTCTGGCGACTTTTTTATAAAAAATTCGGACGCCCAATGGGCGTCCATACATCCGGTCATTTTTATTGCCTTCAAAAAAATTTTTAGAAATTTTTGAAAAAAATGGAATGAGATGCAGTTCAAGGCATGATTTCTGACGGAATACAGGTAAAAACAAGAAAATTGAAAAAATCTGAAATTTTTTTCAAAAAACGCTTGACAAATAAAAAAAGTTGTGATATAATTAATATCGTCGTCAGGGCGGAACACAAAAAGCTCTGAGGAATACAGTGGGGGTTTAGCTCAGCTGGGAGAGCATCTGCCTTACAAGCAGAGGGTCACAGGTTCGAGCCCTGTAGTCCCCACCAATGGCCCGGTAGTTCAGTTGGTTAGAACGCTAGCCTGTCACGCTAGAGGTCGTGAGTTCGAGCCTCATCCGGGTCGCCATTTTGCCTCTGTAGCTCAGTTGGTAGAGCAGGGGACTGAAAATCCCCGTGTCGTTGGTTCGATTCCGACCGGAGGCACCATAAAGAACTGGCACTGTCAGTATTGTGAACGCAGTAGTGTTCCGGTCGTGATGTAGTTCTTTATCAATGCGGATTTAGCTCATCTGGTAGAGCGCCACCTTGCCAAGGTGGAGGTAGCGAGTTCGAGCCTCGTAATCCGCTCCAGAGTACTGGGGAAATATCCTTGGTATTAAACAAATCCCGAAGCAATAGTTTCGGGATTTTTTTCTTATATACGAAAAAAGGGGAATTATCATGAAAATCAAAACTATTAACACGATTCTTGTTATACTTGCACTGGTGCTTGCTGTCGTCGGAATACTTTTGTGCATTAAAGATGACAGTACAATCATCGTTATATGCAGAATTCCGGAAAAAACTATTTCCGATTTCTCACTCCTTCTGGCGCCGCTGCTTCTGGTTGTATCCTGCATTATCGAGCTGATACGCCGTATTAAGGAGCATGAACCGAGAAAGTCGCTCTTTGTGGTTGGAGTTATGCTTTTCAGCATTCCGCTTGTATTCTTTGGAAAAAATTTTCTTGACGACTATGATGCTTATCATCTGGTTAATAAAGTTGAAAGTCCTGACGGCGAGAATACTATATATTATTATGATACTATCCTTGTCAACAAGTATACCGACAAAAGGACGGATGGTGCTGCTGTTCTTAAGAGAACGGGATTTTTTGAATACGAAGAAGCTGCACTGATTCCTGATTTTGACGAGGACGACATCGAATGGACTTCTGATCATGCGTGGTATAAGTTATGGATTCTTGATTATTCGACTTACGGGGATTGAGTTATATATAATGAGGTGACTTATGGAAATGGAAAAGCACTACGCCGTGCTGATAGACGCCGACAATGTAGCGGCGAAATATACCAAATACATACTTGACGAACTTTCAAACTACGGAATAGTTACATATAAAAGAGTATACGGCGACTGGACGAGGTCGAATCTTGCTGCGTGGAGGAATATGGCTCTTGATAATGCCATAACTCCGGTACAGCAGTACAGCTACACGACGGGAAAGAATGCAACGGATTCCGCAATGATTATTGACGCAATGGATATTCTTTATTCGCAGAACGTTGACGGCTTCTGTATCGTGTCGAGTGACAGCGATTTCACACGTCTTGCGATTCGTCTGAGAGAGTCGGGAATGCACGTTATCGGCATGGGTGAGCGTAAAACTCCAAAGCCGTTTAGTACAGCCTGCAATGCTTTCAAGTATCTTGAAGTGCTTGCTGAGGAGGATGTTGTGCAGTCTGCCGGCGACAATGAACCGCTTGAAATGAAACTTCTTGAATCGGCTATAATTCGCATAATTTCGGAGAACGCCAATCTTCAGGAGGAAATCAATATCGGCGAGCTTGGAAGCCGTCTTCAGGGACGTTATCCCGATTTTGACGTGAGAAATTACGGTTATTCAAAGTTTTCGCAGTTTCTTAAAGACTTCGACTGCCTGAGTTTCCGACAAGTTGGAAGCAGTATTCTTGTATCGCAGAAATCAGATAAGACTGATTTACAGAGGATTGAGAGTACTCTTGCGGCGATCGTCAGAAGCAACGGAAACAAGGGTTATAATCTTGGCGAGCTTAAAAAGCAGCTTTGTGCAAAGATACCAGAGTTCAGCGTAAAGACTTATGGTTACTCAAAATTCAGCAGATTTGTGCAGAATCTGCCGGCGTTCAAGATAAAAAACAATACTGTAATGATCGCTGATAAATAGTGTATTACAGGTGTGGAGGCACTATGAATAAAAAACAATTCGGATTGCTGATGGCGGTATGCAGTGCATTGTCGGTGTTTGGTGTCACATATATTATACAGTCTGGAATATTTGAACGATATCCGGAGCCGACGTATCTTTCTGCAGAAGAAGAAGAATTCAGGACGGTATACAGACAATTATCGAAAAAGGAAAAAGCAATATATACCGCTCTTTACAGAGGAGTTAATAATTACAGAGAGCAGATTGCTCTGCCGTATGAGATTTCGGGAGATACATATTCAAAGATATACTGCATTCTGGAAAAGCAGGAAGGCGGGCTGTTTTATATTGATTCGAACTATTATACAGCAAAAAAACTGCGAAAAGCGAAAATAATATACAGATCGGACAAAAAAGAGATCAAGGATATGCAGCGTAAGTTTGAGGTTGCGGCAAAGGAAGCTCTCAGTGATGCAGAGCTGGCATTTGATGAATACGGCATGGCAATAAGGATTCATGATTATATTATCAGGAATTGCCAGTATATAGAGGAAAACGACAGCGGATACTGTTCAACTGCGTATGGATGTCTTGTCCAGAAGGAGGCGAATTGCGAGGGATATGCCAAAGCGTTTAATCTTCTTGCTGCCAGAATGGGGTTGGAGAGTGTTCTTGTCACAGGCAAAACTGATGAAGGTGAAAATCACGCATGGAATCAGGTGAAAATAGACGGAGAATGGTATAATCTTGACGTGACATGGGATGATACTGATGTTGAGAACGATATCAGGCGGATTTATTTTCTGTGCGATGATAATTTTTTCGGAAAAACGCATTTTCCTGATGAAGAATATGTCGGGGCGTATGACTGCGAGGATGCGGGGAAGAATTATTATATAAAAAATGGTTTGTATGCGGATTCGGAACAGGCAGTAGAAGAAATACTCCGGCGAGAGGTTGCAAGTGGAAAAACACAGGCAGAAATTATGTTTTCTGATGAAAAACTGTACAGTTGGTTTAAGCAGAAATATATCGAAGAACAGGCGATCTTTGGCATTCTGTATATGTATAGTGACGGTGCGGGAGACTTTATGTCTATTTCTATTGAGGAGAATGAAAAAGAGTGTTGTATTACAGTTGTCTGGGGGTGATTGTAAGAATTTGACAAAACAATCAAAGAGGATGAACATGAAGATTGTTTAAGATTACGAGTTGACAACCCCGAAAAAAGGTGATATAATAGAGAAGCTGTCGGACAGGGAGTCAGGCGAGTGAAGTTAAAGGAAGATCTGAACGCAAGGCAAAGACGTTTTACAGAGCCGGAGACGGAGCGAAGAAAAAATCAAAGAAATT